>SYAB01000167.1 GCA_005787665.1 Actinomycetota bacterium | reverse complement strand
GTCGTTGGCGCCGTCACCGACCATCGCGGTGACCAGACCGATACCCTCCAGCGTCTGGACCACCTCGACTTTGTGTTCCGGCGACATCCGTGCGAACACGGTCGTCTTCTCGACGGCGACGGCGCGCTCGTCGGCGGACATCGACTCCCACTCGGTTCCCGTGACGACCTGCTCGGCGGTCACCGCCAGACCGAGTTCGTCGGCGATCACCGCCGCCGTGAGCGGGTGGTCGCCGGTGATCAACCGCACCCCGAGGCCGCGGACGCCGAGGTCGGCCAGCAGTGCCGCCGCGCTTGCCCGCGGGGTGTCGGCGAGCCCGAGCAGTCCGATCGGGGTCAACTCGGCCGTGCACAGCCGTTCCATCGCCGCCGGGTCGGTGGCGGCCTGGGCGGCCTGGCGGGCGGTGAGGGTGCGCTCCGCGACGGCCAGCACCCGAAGTCCGTCGGCGGCCATCGCGTCGATCATCGGTCCCAGACGCGCCGCGCCCACGGCCAGCGCGGAGCAGAGCACCTCGGGAGCGCCCTTGATGGTCAGCCGCCTACCGCTCAGGGCCGCGGCGAAGGGTCGGCCGGACTGGAACGGCAGAGAGGCATCCCGGTCGCCGGGGGCGAACGCGCCCGCGGCCTGCCGGATCGCCTCGTCGGTGGCGTGGGCGGCGTATCCGTCGTGGGCGACGATCGTGCTCGCCGCCGCATCGAGGACGGCCTGGCGGGTGCGCCGGCGAACCGGCTGGACACGTTTGACCCGCAGCCGGTTCTCGCTGAGGGTTCCGGTCTTGTCGAAGCACACCACGTCGAGGCGGGCCAGTGCCTCCACCGAGTCGGGATTGCGGATCAGCACGTGCTCGCCGCTGAGCCGGCGTGCCGCGGCCAGCTGCGCCAAGGTGGCGACCAGGGGCAGACCCTCGGGAACCGCGGCGACGCTGACCGCGACGGCGCTGCTCACCGCTTCCCGCAATCGCGTCCCGCGCAGCACGCTGAGTACACCGACCAGCGCCCCGCCGCCGAGGCTCCAGGGCAGGGCCCGGCCGGTGATCCGGCTCAGCTGGCGCGCCAGGCCGATGTCCCCGGTCGTCCCGGGCGCCAATGCCAGTGCCCGGCGGACCTCGGTTCCGCGGCCGACCGCGGTGACGACGGCCAGTGCTGTACCGGCGACCATCGTGCAGCCCGCGTAGATCATGGCGGACCGCTCGGCGAGCGGGGCGCCGGGCGTGGGTTCGGTTCGCTTGGGCACCGGCAGTGACTCCCCGGTCAGCCGGGACTCGTCGACCTCGACGTTGTCGGCGACGATCAGCCGGGCGTCGGCCGGGATGACCTCGCCCGCCCGCACCTCGATGATGTCGCCGGGCCGCAGTGCGACAGCGGCCACGTCCTGCGATGTGTTGTCCCCGAGCGGACCGACCCGCCGTCGCGCCGGTGGATCCTGCACCGCGAGCAGCTTCCGCAGCACCCGTTCGGCGTGCAGTTTCTGCTGGGCCGACAGCGTGGCGTTGGTGAGCAGCACACTGCTGACCAGGGCGGCGTCCAGTGGTGAGCCGAGTAGCGCGCGGGCCAGTGCGCCGGTGGCCAGGATGGGCGTGATCGGGTCGTCGAGGTTGCCGCGAATCTCGGCGGCCAGGCTGGCGGTCAACGACCAGGCGGCGCTGCCCGAACGCCAGGCCAGGCGGGCGGGCGCGAGGACGGCCCACCCCCGCCCGGGGGCTGCGGCGGCGCTCGCCGCCGGTCGGGGCAGCAGTCGCCGGACCTCCTCGGCGGGCATGCCATGCCATTCGTGGCCGGGCTCGGGAGTCGGCAGGGGTTCGTCGAAAACCTTGGTGCCGGAATTGAATCCGGCCCACAGGCCGGCGATCGCGCTGGCGTTGACCGCATCCGGGCCGTATCCGGGCACCCCCGGGATGAGCATCAGCGAACCGATCGCCGACCCCGACACCGACAGCCGAATTCCCTGCCGGCTGGCGGCGCGGGCGGCCGGGACAGCATGCAGGATCCGCCAGGCCGATGGTAGGTCGGTGACGAAAACATCGGCGCCCCAGGCGGGTTCGGCACCACGAGAGATCCCTACGGTGATATCGGCCTCATGCTGGGCGGCCATCTCGGACGTTGTCAGCAACGCCACCACCGCACCGTCTCGCCGGAGCCGGGAGACGACAGCGGCCAGCGCGTCGTCCAGTGGCGCGTCGAGGGGGTACAGGGTGTCGAAACCCCTCCCCAGCGAACGCAGTCCGTCGTCGTCGACCGAGACAACCCGGGCCCCGGTCTTGCGCGCCTCGGTCACCACCGCCGTGGCGTAGGGGTCACGCACCGGGCTGACCAACGCGGCGCCGCCGCGGCCGGCACCCCGGATCGAGGACAACTGGTGCCAGCCGGGCCCGATCAGCCCGGCGTCGAGGGCCTCGCGCGCCGCCTGCCAGGCGGAGGTGCGCCGCGCTTCCCCGACTCCCCGTACCCGGGTGACCGCCAACTCCTCGGTGTAGAGGGCCCGCGGATCGATGACGACGGTGTCGATGCGATCCAGTGCCCGCAGCGCGCGGGGGCGCACGATCACGGTGTCGTGCCGGGAGGTCAGACCACGGGACATCGCGACGCCGAAGCCTTCCCGGGTGCTGCGGCTCGGCTTGGGGGCCGACACCAACGCCGTCGCCCCGGCCACGGCCGGACTCCGAGACAGTGCGCCGATCACCGTGGCCGCGCTCAGTCCTATCCAGCCGGCGCGGTTGGCGTACCGCTCCCCGGGGCCGTCGGGGTAGATCGTGGTGCCGTAGGACGGTCGTCGGCCCT
>SYAB01000166.1 GCA_005787665.1 Actinomycetota bacterium | reverse complement strand
CGATGTCGCCCAGCGCGACAACCTGCGGGTCGGCCGCCACGACGGGGTCGCCGCCGTCATCGAGAAACTCAAGGGCCACCCGCTGTTCGCCCACATCACCCTGATGCGCAGCGAACGGTCGCCGATCGCGGCCCTGGTCACCGAGCTGCTGGAGGAGTTCAGCCCCGGCGCCCTGCCGTAAACTTTGCGGGTGCCTCGATCGCTCAGGCTCCCGGCAGTTGCCGCCGTCGCGGCCCTCCTGCTCGCG
The DNA here is from genome assembly GCA_005787665.1 of Actinomycetota bacterium. The sequence goes on along the minus strand of SYAB01000166.1, from coordinate 3,185 downwards.
GGCTGCGCCACCGCCACCGACACGGTCTCCGCGCCGCCGGTGGACTGCGCGGTCGAGAAATGTGTGGCCTTCACGTTCGACGACGGCCCCGCCCCCTACACCGACCGGCTCATCGACGTGCTCGACGAGGCCGGGGGAACCGCCACCTTCTTTCTGATCGGCAACAAGGTGGCCGCGGATCCGGGCGGCGCCAAGCGCCTCGCCGACGCCGGCATGGAGATCGGCAACCACACCTGGGAACACCCCAACATGACCACCATCCCCGCGCAGTATGTCCCCGATCAGTTCGCCAGGGCGCAGCAGGCGATCACGGCCGCGACGGGCCGGACGCCGACACTGTGGCGCCCGCCCGGAGGCCTCACCAACGACGCGGTCAACGCCGTCGCGGCGACCGAAGGTCTGGCCGGGATCCTCTGGGACGTCATCCCGTTCGACTGGATCAACGACTCCGATCTCGCGGCCACCCGGTACATGTTGATGACCCAGATCCGTCCGGGCTCGGTGGTGCTGTTCCACGACACCTACTCCTCGACGGTGGATCTGGTGGAGCAGTTCGTCCCGGTGCTCAAAGCCAACGGCTACCACCTGGTGACCGTCAGCCGGTTACTCGGGCAGCGGGCTCCCGGCAGCGTCTACGGCGGCCGGGAGAACGGCCCTCCGGCGAATGCGCTGCGCGATATCCCGGCCGACCAGATTCCGGTGCTGCCCGCTACGCCGTCGCCGACCCCGATGCCGAATTTCCCCATCACCGACATCCCGGGCGCTAACAGCGGCGGCCCCACCAACGGCGCGTAGCACCGGCGTGCACCAGACCACGCCGCTCGTCCTGGCCGTGCTGGTGCTCGGCTACGCGCTGGTCTCCGAACAGGTCAACCGCTCCTACGTGGCGCCGGCACTGATCTTTCTGCTCCTCGGAATGGCGCTGGGCCCCTTCGGTTTACATCTGCTCGACGCGGGGCCGGGAACCGAGGGCTACACCGTGCTCGCCCAGCTTGCGTTGACGGTGATCCTGTTCAATCAGGCGGCCAACCTCAACTTCGGCCGCATCCGGCTGCACGGCACGGTGGCGTTGCGCCTGCTCATCATAGGCATTCCATTGACGGTGACGCTCGGCGCGCTGACCGCGGCAGTGTTGCTTCCGGTACTTCCTTGGTGGGAGGCGGTGTGCTTGGCAGCGGTCGTCGCCCCTACCGAGGTGGCGCTGATCGAGGCGCTCCTGGGTGACCGGCGGATTCCCGAAAGAGTGCGCCATGCGCTGTCGGTGGAGAGTGGTTTCTATGACGGTTTCGCGCTCGCGATCCTGCTGACCGCGCTGGCGCTGGCTTCCCAACAGGCCGACCGCAGTGACGTGAACTGGGCGTGGTTCATGTTCAGCACCGAATTCCTGTCCCTGCTGGCCGGCGGCGCCGTCGGCCTCCTCGGTGGACTGGTGGTCGCCTGGTCGCGGCGACGGGACTGGATGAGCGACATCTGGGCGCAACTGGCAGCGCTGGCGCTGGCGTTCATCTGCTTCGCCGTCGGCGAGCGAATCGAGGCCAGCGGCTTCGTCGCGGCCTTCACCGGCGGACTGGCGTTCTCCTTCATCACTAGGCGTCGGAGCGACCACGACCTGCCGACCCAGGTATCCGACGCTGCGGGGCAACTGCTGGAACTCTTGGTGTTCGCCATGTTCGGGGCCTTCGCCGTCATCGACGGCTGGCAACGCGCGGACTGGCGGGTGGCCCTGTTCGCCATGCTCGCCCTGTTCGGCGTCCGCATCACCGCGGTCTTCGTCTCGCTGATTCGCACCGACCTGCCTAACTCTGATCGGCTCTTCATCGGTTGGTTCGGCCCCCGCGGTATCGGCACGGTCGTGCTGGGCCTGCTGGTGGTGAACCGCGGCGACATCCTCAACACCGAATTGATCGGGACAGTCGTGGTGGTCACGGTCACGTTGAGCCTGCTGCTGCACAGCCTGACCGCACGCCGGGGGATCAGCCGGGTGGCCAAGCAGCATCAGCGCGCGTGAACCGCTTCGCCGATGGATTCACGCCAAAGCCATCGTCGGGAAGGTGGTTCTCATGAGTGGGCGCCCGTTGATCGTGATCGCCGGCCGCCACAACCTCAAGAAGAATTCGGCGACCCTCCGTTCACTGATCGGCGACCTCGAACATGCGGGGTACGCGGTGTGTAATCACGAGAGTCGTAACGCCCACACAGCCCGGTGGCTCGAGGAGCAGGTCGAGAAGCTCTGGCCACGGCATGGCACGGGCGGGGTGTGGCGGAAGCGGGCACTCAAGGCACTGTTGCTCCTCGGCCGCCCCACCCGATGGGATTACTTCCTGACCTTCCTTCGCAGTCGACGGTCTCCTGTCGCAGCCGCAGCGAACGATCTTCGCGCGACGATTCGTGGTCAGCCCGCTGGACAGGTCTATCTCATCTCCCACTCCGCGGGCTGTATCGCGTCGACTCTGGTCGCATCGGAACCGTCGGTCGCGAGGCTGGTCTGCTTCGGCTACCCGTTCAAGCACCCGGACCGGCAGGACGAGCCCGAACGGACCTCTCATCTGAAGGCCGTGACAAAGCCACTGTTGATCATCCAGGGCGATGAGGATGCTTACGGCACAGCCGATGACGCCCACCGGTACGGGTTGTCATCGAGCACCGAAGTGGTTTCCCTCGCCTCGGGACACGATTACGACAACGTCGATCCGGACGAATACCGCCGGTGCAGAGCGATTCTGCTCGCCTTCCTGGAGGGGTGAGAATCAGCCCTGGTCTTTGACCTTCGCCATCGCGAGCACGTCCAGACGCTTGTCCAACTCCGCCTCGGAGAGCTTGTCGCCGATCAGCCCGCGGTCGATCACTGTCTGCCGAATCGTCTTGTGGCTCTTGAGCGCTTCCTTGGCCACCGCGGCCGCCTCCTCGTAGCCGATCGCCGAGTTCAGCGGGGTGACGATCGACGGGGAGGATTCCGCCAGCCGGCGCAGCCGGTCCTCATCGGCCACGAGGCCGTCGATGCAGCGCTGGGCGAACAGCCGGGACACGTTGGACAGCAACGTGAACGACTCCAGCAGGTTGCGCGCCATCATCGGGATGTAGACGTTGAGTTCGAAGGCGCCGGACAGGCCACCGACGGTGATCGCGGCGTCGTTGCCGATCACCTGGGCGGCCACCTGGGTGACCGCCTCGGGGATCACGGGATT
>SYAB01000165.1 GCA_005787665.1 Actinomycetota bacterium | reverse complement strand
GGAATCAGCACATCCTCGCGACCGAGGTCGCCGACGCTGGACTTGGCCAATCCGCGCAACGCCGAGTCGATACCGCCCTGCAGGATGTCCAGCACGTTCTCCACCCCGGCCTGCCCGGCGGCGCCCAGCCCCCACAGGTAGGCCCGGCCGATCATCACCGCCCGCGCTCCCAGCGCCAGGGCCTTGACCACGTCGCTGCCGCGCCGGATACCTCCGTCGAGCAGCACCTCCACCTGGCCTCCGACGGCGTCGGCGATCGCCGGCAGCGCCCGGATGGTCGCCGGGGTGCCGTCCAGGTTGTTGCCGCCGTGGTTGGAGACCGAGATCGCCGAGACCCCGGCGTCCACCGCGCGCCGGGCATCGTCGACCCGCATCACACCCTTGAGCATGAACGGCCCGCCCCAGTACTCGCGCAGCCAGGCGATGTCCTCCCAGGTCGGCGGCGGGGTTCCCATCCACTCGCCGTAAGCGGCGAAGAACGGCGGCCCGTCCTCGCCGCGGCGGCCCTGGTTGGGCGCGGTCAGCGACGGCGGCTTGAGGGTCTTGGCCCATTCCAGGAACCACGCCGGCCGCACCAGGCCCTGCGGGGACATCTTGATCGCGGTCAGATAATCCATCTTCTCCGGGATCTTGGGGCTGCCCCAGTCCCGGCCGTGCGAGAAACTCCAGTCGGTGGTGACGATCAGGCCGACCGCACCGGCGGCGCGGGCCCGGTCGGCGCGTTCGGCGATGGCCTCGCGACCACCCAGCCAGTAGATCTGGAAGAAGGTCTTGGGGTTGGCCGCGATCACCTCTTCGATGGGCTTGCTGGCGAACGACGACAGACCCATCGCAGTGCCCCGGGCCGCGGCCGCGCGGGCGACGGCCACCTCGCCGTCGGGGTGGACCGCCTGCACGCCGGTCGGCGAGATGAGCACCGGCATCGAGAGTTCCTGCCCCATGACGGTGGTGGCCAGATCGCGCTTCTCGGTCGCGCCGATGACGTGCGGGGCGAATCCGATCTCCGCAAACGCCTCGACGTTGTCGGAGTAGGTCAGACCCTTCTCGCTGCCGGCCAACAGCGCGGCGTACACCCCTTTGGGCAGGCGCTTGCGGGCCCGCTCCTGGGCCACGGCAACGGTTTCGAACCAGGTGTCACGGGCCATCAGACCGGGCTTTCGTTGCAGGGTTTGGCGGGTGGCCGGGCCAGGGTCAGCATGACGGTGCGGGAGTGATCGACGCGCGGACGCGGAACCTGGCGCTCCCCGGCCAGCGCCGACGCGCCGTATCCCTCGACGCACTCCGGGTCCGGGCCGTCGAGGGGAAGCCCGGTGAAGAACTTCGCCGCCATGCAGCCGCCCCGGCACGCGTCGTAATGGCCGCAACCGCTGCACGCGCCGGCCGACTGCGGGCTGCGCAGGTCGGCGAACAACGCCGAGTCCTTCCAGACGTCGGAGAATCGGGTTCCCGAGCCGTCCTGCCGCACCACGTTGCCGGCCAGGAACTTCTCGTGGATGGCGAACGGGCAGGCATAGACGTCGCCGACCGGGTCGATCAGGCAGACCACCCGCCCGGCGCCGCACAGGTTCAGCCCGGCCAGCGCGCCCGGTGCACCCAGACCGGAGAGGTGGAAGAACGAGTCGCCGGTGAGCACCTTCTCCCCGCGCTCGACCAGCCAGTTGTACAGGGCGACCTGTTGCTCGGCGGTGGGGTGCAGTTCGTCCCAGACGTCGGCACCACGCCCGGACGGGCGCAACCGGGTGATCCGCAGCGTCGCGCCGTACCGGTCGGCCAGCGCGGTGAACTCGTCGAGTTGGTCGACGTTGTGGCGGGTGACTACCACCGAGATCTTGGGGCCGGTGAAACCGGCGGCGGCCAGGTTCTCCAGCGCCCGGATCGCCATGGCGAAGGATCCCGGACCCCGCACCGCGTCGTTGACCTCCGCGGTCGCGCCGTCCAGCGAGATCTGGACGTCGACGTAGTCGCTGGCGGCCAGCCGTTCGGCCACCTGCGGGGTGATGCGAATCCCGTTGGTGGAGAACTTGACTCCCACGTGGTGGGCGGTCGCGTAGTCGACGAGTTCCCAGAAGTCGGGCCGTACGGTGGGCTCCCCGCCGCCGATGTTGACGTAGAACACCTGCATGCGCTCGAGTTCGTCGATGATCGCTTTGCACTGCTCGGTGGACAACTCACGGGGGTCGCGTTTGCCCGACGAGGACAGGCAGTGCACGCACGCGAGGTTGCAGGCGTAGGTGAGCTCCCAGGTCAGGCAGATCGGCGCGTCCAGGCCGCGCTCGAACTGCTCGACCAGCCGTGGGACGGCCGCCGGCGCGCTCACTGGCGCACCAGCATGTTGGACTCGGCCAGCACACCCAGGGCGTGCAGGTAGGGCGCTTCCTGATCGGCGCCGACGCCGGCGGCGGCCAGCGCCGATCGCACGTCGGGGTGCTCAGCCAGCGATTCGACGACGGCGACGATGGTCCGGTTCTTGAGGAACGACAACCGGCGCGTGCCGAAGTGATAGAGCAGCGCCCCGAAGGGTTCGGGGCGAACGGCCACCTGCGGGTGCAGGCGCCAGGTCAGTGAGGGGTCGATCAGTAGACCCCGCACATCCCGTCGATGGACACCTCTTCGACCAGGGTCTCGGTCACCAGTTCGGTGCCGGTCTCGACCTCGTTCTCCATTACGCAACCCTTTCCGCGGTTTGCCGACGCCGCAGCGCCCGGATCGTCAGAATATGGCATCAGGTGTCGAAAAAGGAAGGGTTCGGCGAATGGGAACTGCCCGCCCGGTCGGCCGGCGCCGCACGACCACCTGTGACCACATCGCCGAGGTGGCCTTGGACCTGTTCGCCGACCGCGGGTTCGACGATGTCAGCGTCGATGACGTCGCGACCGCCGCCGGG
>SYAB01000164.1 GCA_005787665.1 Actinomycetota bacterium | reverse complement strand
GGTGATCCGCAGGAAGCCCTCGGCGTCGAGTTCGCCGATGTCACCGGTGTGGAACCACCCGTCGGGTTCGATCGCCTCCGCGGTGGCCTCAGGCAGGTCGTGGTATCCGTTCATGATGCCCGGGCCCTTGAGCAGGATCTCGCCGTCGGCGGCGATCTTCACCTCGGTCTGCGGGAAGGTCCACCCGACGGTGCCGAACCGGTAGGCCTGCGGCCGGTTCAGCGAGGAGGCCGCCGAGGTCTCGGTCAGGCCGTAGCCCTCCAGCACCACGACACCGACGGCGTCGAACCACTGGGCGATATCGCGGTCCAACGCAGCCGATCCGGAGATGAAGAACCGCAACCGGCCGCCGAAACGGTCCCGGATCTTGGACAGCACCAACGTGTCGGCGAGTTTGTATTGCGCGGCCAGCACCGGCGAGACGCTCCCCCCCGACTGCTTCACCCGCGACACCTGCGTGCCCACCCCGATGGCCCAGTCGAACAGCTTCTTCTTGATCCCGCCCTCACGAACCATCGTCTCGTTGATCCGCGCGTGCACCTTTTCGAAGATGCGCGGGACCGCGCCCATGATGGTCGGCCGGATGACCGCCAGATTCTCCACGATCTTGTCCACCCGGCCGTCGATCACGGTCGGGAAACCGATGGCCAGCGGCAGCGCCAGCATGACTTTGCCGAAGGCGTGCGAGAGCGGCAGCCACAGGTAGTTCAGATCCTTCTCGCTGAGCACCCCGAGAGCATCGAGGGCCGCCGCGGTGTAGGTCCACGACTGGTGGACCAGCCGCACCCCCTGGGGCGTGCCGGTGGTACCGGAGGTGTAGATCAGGGTGGCCAATTGGTCGGGCGCGATGGTGTCGATGCGGTCTGTCACCGCCGTCGGGGAATCCGCGAGCAGCTGTTTGCCGAGTTGCTCGAGCTCGTCGAGGCTCATCACCCAGTCACCGTCGTCGCCGTCGCCGACGCCGTCGATCAGCACGACCCTCTCCACCGCCGGCAAGCTGGCACGGTGGGCGACCAACTTGTCCAGTTGCGTCTGGTCCTCGGCGATCACGATGCGGCTACCCGAGTTGGCGACGATGTAGGCGACGTCCTCGGCGTTGGTGGTCGGGTAGACCGTGGTGGTCGCCCCGCCAGCGGCCAGGATGCCGAAATCCACGACCACCCATTCGTAGCGAGTGCCCGATGCCAGCGCGACCCGGTCCTCCGGATCGATCCCGAGCGCGATCAGACCCGCGGCGATCAGTTCCACCCGGTCGCCGACCTGCTGCCAGGTGACGCTGCCCCATCCGCCGTTCTCGGGGTACCGAAAGGCTTCGGCGGTGGGTGTGGCCGCGACGCGGTCGAGGAACATCCTCGGCACCGAACTGGGCCGGTTCTCGATCTTGCTGATGTCGAGCCGCTCTTGGGATTTATGCAGGCCTGCCATAGTTCCAGTCTAGGAAACGCCCGAACGAGGTGTGCGGCGGATCACCAATCGGGAGAAACAGCACCTCAGGGCAGCGGCGGCGGCGGCACACCCGGCGCGGCGACGCAGGAACGGGACACCGCGTCGAGCAGCGTGCCCCACGGGCACCCCGTCACGCACTGGAAGCCCGGCGTCGCGGTGTCCTCGACCTGACCCGGCGGGCAGCTCTGCTGCGGTGGCGCCGGGGCGAGTGGGACGCCGAACGCGACGGCGCCCGCGCAGAACACCGCGGCCACGGCGGCCGGTCCGAAGATGTTGCCGGACATGCTCATCGTGCCCCTCCGATCTTTGTTCGAATTCTAGGTCCGCGCCGGAAGGCTTCCGGGGAGCCGTCGCGGCGTGTTCGCACCCGCACGGGTGGACAATCGGGGGGTGCCCGTCGAAGTCAGCGTCGCCGGGGCCGGGGCGGCCGCGGAACTGGCCGCACTCGCGGCCGTGACCTTCCCGCTGGCCTGCCCGTCCTCGGTCGCCGCCGCCGACATCGCCGCCTTCGTGACCGCCAACCTCTCGACGGACCGTTTCGCCGCGTACCTGGCCGACCCGGCCCGCGTGGTGCTGAGGGCCGACCAGGACGGGCGGATCGTGGGCTACGCCATGCTGATCCGGGAAGCCGATGAATCGGTGGTGCACCTGTCGAAGCTCTACGTAGGTGCCGCCCACCACGGGACCGGTGCCGCCGGCGCACTGATGCACGCCGGAATCGACTGGGCCACCGGCGGCGGCGCCCCGGCGGTGTGGCTGGGCGTCAATCGCCACAATCGTCGAGCCCAGGGCTTCTATCGCAAACACGGCTTTGCCGTGACCGGAACCCGACACTTCCGCCTGGGCGCCACCGTGCAGGAGGACTTCGTGATGCGGCGGGATCTGCTGGATCTAGCCGGCGGCACCCGCGCTGGTGAGGGCCAGTAGCCGGGAGGTGGCGCGCAGGTACTTCTTGCGGTAGCCCCCGGCCAGCATCTCCTCGGAGAAGATGGTGTCGACCTTCGCCCCCGAGGCGACCACCGGAATGCCGGCGTCGTAGACCCGGTCGGTCAGGGACACCAGCCGCAGGGCGACGCTTTGGTCCTCGATCTGATGGACCCCCGTGAGGTGCACCGCGGTCACACCCTCGATCAGCGCGAGGTAGCGCGAGGGGTGCATGGTCGCCAGATGGGCACAGAGCGCGTCGAAGTCGTCGAGCGTGGATCCGGGGGTGGCCTCGGCGCGCGCCCGGACCTCGTCGTCGGACAGCGGCGGGATCGCCGGTGGCAGCCCGCGGTGCCGGTAGTCGGGGCCCTCGATCCGCACGGTGGTGAAAATGCTTGCCAGCGTGTTGATCTCGCGCAGAAAGTCCTGGGCGGCGAAGCGGCCCTCACCGAGTTGCTCGGGTAATGTGTTCGACGTCGCGGCGATCGAGACCCCGCGCTCCACCAGTTGCGCCAGCATCCGGGAGATCAGCGTGGTGTTACCGGGGTCGTCGAGTTCGAACTCGTCGATGCACACCACCGTGTAGTCGGCCAGCAGGTCGATGCATTCGACGAAGCCGAACACCCCGGCCAGCTGAGTCAGCTCCCCGAAGGTGGCGAACGCCTTGGGATGCTCGGCGGAGTCGGGCAGCCGCCAGTACGCCGAGGCCAGCAGGTGGGTCTTGCCGACACCGAACCCGCCGTCGAGGTACAACCCCACCCCGGGCAGGGTCTCCCGCTTGCCGAAGAGCTTCTTGCGGCCCGCTCGGCGGCGGAGCGCCTCGTCGCAGAAGCCCAGGCAGGAGGCGACCGCGGCGGACTGAGTGGGCTCGGCGGGGTCGGGACGGTAGCCCTCGAAGCTGACGCCGGCGAAGGTGGGCGGCGGAATCAGCTGGGCGATCAGCCGCTGCGGAGACACCGTGGGGTGACGGTCCACCAGATGCCCGGGCATGGCAGGCACTGTATCGACTTATGGGGACCTCGACGTATCGGGACATCGACGTATGGGGACCCGACGTGCTGCAATCGTGGGCATGAACCCGGGCACCGAGGGGGCCGACGCCGTGCGATTCACGCTGATCGGTGGCGCCGAATCGGTGGACGACGCCGCGGTGCTCGAGCTCTACCGCTACCCCGACGGGCTGGACCGTCCGCTGGTTCGCGGCAATGCGATCGCCAGCCTGGACGGCGGGGCCACCACCGGCGGCACGTCCGGCGGCCTCGGCGGGCCCGGTGACCGGCTGCTCTTCGCGGTGCAACGGGAACTGGCCGACGTGATCGTCGTCGGGGCCGGAACCGCGCGCGCCGAGAACTACGGCGGTGTGCGGCTCTCGGTGGCCCAGCGGGAGCGTCGGCAGCGCCGCGGCCAGAGCGAGGTTCCCCCGATCGCGCTGGTCACCCGTTCCGGGGTGCTCCACCACGATCTGCCGGTGCTGACCGGCAGCGAGGCGACCCCGTTGGTGCTGACGTGTGCCGACGCCGCCACGGGGGCACGGCGACGACTGGGGGCCGCCGCGGAGGTGCTCGACTGTTCCGGCGACGACCCCGCCGCGGTGGACCTGGGGATCGCACTGGAGTCACTGGCCGAGCGGGGTCTGCTGCGGGTGCTCACCGAGGGCGGCCCGAGCCTGCTGGGCGACTTCGTCGCCCAGCAGTTACTCGACGAGTTGTGTCTGACCTCGGCCCCGGTGCTGCTCGGCGGGTCCGCGGTGCGCATCGCGGCGGGTCCGACCGAGGTGCTCAGCCGGCTGCGGCCCACGCACGTGCTCACCGACGAGGAGGGCTACCTCTACACCCGCTACGTCCGCACGCCCTGAGCCCGCCGACAGGGTCCGTCGCTACTGTGGTCACCATGCGTCGGCAGGGTCGGGTGATGAGCGCGCTCAGCGTCGGCGCGGCCGCAGCGACCCTGTTGAGTGGCTGCGCGCCGTGGCTGGCGGCCAACCCGCAGTTCGCCACGGACTCGGCCACCAACCCCGGCGACCTGCCCACCAGCACCGCCGACCCGGGCGGACCACAGGCGATCGCCCCGCCGAAGAACGACCTGGTGTGGGAGGACTGCACCGGCACCAGGTTCGGGGACGCCGGGGCGCGACCCATCCCGGGCGTGCGGTTGGAATGCGCCGAGTTCGACGCCGACCTCGATCCGGTGGCCGGCGCGACCGGCACGCTGACCATCGGGGTGGTGCGCGCCCGGTCGGTGCAGACACCTCCGGATGCCGGCCCCCTGGTCTTCACCACCGGCACCGACCTGCCCTCCTCGCTACAGCTTCCGGTGTGGCTGGGCCGCGCGGGGGCCGACGTGCTCAAGAGTCACCCGATCGTCGCGGTCGACCGCCGAGGTATGGGTCTGTCCAGCCCGATCGACTGCCGCGACGAGTACGACCGCCAGGAGATGCGCGAGCAGGCCCAGTTCCTCTCCGGCGACGACCCGGTGGCCGATCTCGGGGCCATCACACTGACGGCGACCACCGGTTGCACCGACGCGCTCGCCCCCGGCGACTCCGCCTACGACAACTCCCGCGCCGCCGAGGATCTCGAACGGTTGCGCAGCACCTGGGACGTACCGGCGTTGGCGCTGATGGGCGTCGGCAACGGTGCCCAGATCGCCATGGCCTATGCCGGCTCGCATCCGGAGAAGGTGGCCCGCCTGGTCCTGGACTCCCCCATCCCGGCCGGTGTGGGCGCCGAGACCGCGGCCGATGATCAGGTCAAGGCCCAGCAGTCGGCCCTGGATGCCTTCGCCACGCAATGCCTGGCGGTCAAGTGTGCGCTCGGTCCCGACCCCAGGGGCGCCGTCGACGCGCTGATGGCGGCCGCGCGGTCCGGGCGCGGACCGGGCGGGTTGTCGGTGTCGGTGTTGGCCAACGCCGTCGTCACCGCCCTGGGTTACCCCAGCGGTGACCGCATCGGGAGCACCGTCAAGCTTGCCGACGCCCTGGCCGCCGCCCGGTCGGGGGATGTCAATCAGCTCAACAGCCTGGTCAACCAGGCCGAAGCGGTCCGTGGAACCGACGGCCAGTTCGTCAACACCTGCAGCGACTCCCTGAACCGGCCGACCCCGGACCGGGTTCGCGAACTCGTCGTCGCCTGGGGCAAGCAGTACCCGCAGTTCGGAACCGTCGCAGCCCTGAACCTGGTGAAATGCCTGAACTGGCCGAGCGGCACCGCGCCGAAGGACCCGCAGAACCTCCCGGTGAACGTGCTGTTGCTGGGCGTGCAGAACGACCCGATCGCCGGCGGCCAGGGAGTGGCCGCCACCGCGGCCACCATCATCAACTCCGGCGCCACCAGCCGGCGGGTGATGTGGCAGGGCACCGGGCACGGCGCGAGTATCTACTCCTCCTGCGCGCTGCCGCCGGTGCTGAGCTACCTGGAAAAGGGTGAACTTCCGCCGACCGACACCTTCTGCCCCGCCTGAGGGCCGGGCGCGTCCGGCCGGTGTACGGTGCGGACGTGGCAGCCGCTGATTCGATCCGCGAGGGCTTTCTGACCGCCTTTCGGCCGCGCACGAATGCCCCGAGTACCGCGACGGTGCTGCGGTCGGCGTTGTGGCCGATCGCGATCATGTCGATCATCCACCGCAGTTATGTGCTGACCTCCAACGGTTACATCACCGATGACTGGGCGCCGGTCTACCGCGCGGTCCGCAACTTCCGCGCCGGCGCCGACATCTACAACGAGAACTTCGACCAGGTCGACCCGCACTACCTGTACCCGCCGGGCGGCACCCTGCTGATGGCGCCGTTCGGCTATATCGACAGCGAGTTCGCCGCCCGCAACTGGTTCATCGTGCTCAACACGGTGGCCATCATCGCCGCCGCCTGCCTGCTGGTCCGGTTGTTCCGATTCCCGCTGTCCTCGGTGGCCCTGCCCGCTCTGCTCGCCGCGATGTTCGTCACCGAGGCGGTGACGAACACCCTGGTGTTCACCAACGTCAACGGCTGCATCCTGCTGGCCGAGGTGCTGTTCTTCCGGTGGCTGCTCGACGGTCGACACAGCCGGGAATGGTTGGCCGGCATCGCGATCGGGCTGTCGCTGGTCGTCAAACCGGTACTGGGGGTGCTGCTGCTGCTGCCCCTGCTCAACCGGCAGTGGCGCGCATTGCTGGCCGCGATCGCGGTGCCGGTGGTGTTCAATCTCGTGGCCTGGCCGCTGGTGACCGACCGGATGAACTTCGTTCACCGCACGCTGCCCTACATCCTGTCCACCCGCGACTACTTCAACTCCTCGGTGCTGGGCAACGGGGTGTACTACGGATTGCCGGCGTGGCTCATCCTGGCGTTGCGGGTGGGTTTCGTGGTGCTCGCGGCCGCGAGCCTGTGGCTGCTGTACCGCTACTACCGCACCCGCGACCCGCTGTTCTGGATGCTGACCTCCTCGGGCGTGCTGTTGATCGCCTCCTGGCTGGTGCTCTCTCTGGCACAGGGTTACTACTCGATGATGCTGTTCCCCTTCCTGATGACGGTGGTACTGCCCAACTCGGTGCTGCGAAACTGGCCGGCCTGGCTGGCCACCTACGGTTTCCTGACGCTGGACCGGTGGTTGATGTGGCGCTGGCCCACCACCGGCCGCTTCCTGGAGTACATGAAGATCACCTACGGATGGTCGCTGATGCTGATCGTGGTGTTCTGCGTGCTCTACTTCCGCTACCTCGACGCCAAACAAGACGGCCGCCTTGCCGAGGGCATCGACCCGCCATGGATGGCCGAGGCGGCCGGGCAGCGGTCCAACGCGCGCTAAGTTGGAGGTCATGGAGCACCAGCCCGCACTCCAACTGTCCGACGCCGAATGGCGCGAGCGTCTCTCGCCGGCCGAGTACCACGTGCTGCGCCAGGCCGGCACCGAGCCGGCGTTTCGCGGCGAGTACACCGACACCACGACGGCGGGTGTCTACCAGTGCCGCGCCTGCGGAGCAGAACTGTTCCGCAGCACGGAGAAGTTCGAGTCGCACTGCGGATGGCCGTCCTTCTTCGACCCGGCCAGTTCCGAGGCGGTGATCCTGCGGCCGGACGACACCCTGGGCATGCACCGCGTCGAGGTGCTCTGCGCCACCTGCCACAGCCACCTCGGGCATGTGTTCGCCGGCGAGGGTTACCCGACGCCGACCGACCAGCGCTACTGCATCATCTCGATCTCGTTGCGGCTGACACAGGCGCAATAGGCGATCCCCCGCCGGCGGATTGCCCATCCAGCGAAGGCGACGACGAACGACCTTCCCGCGACGGCGACGGGTGCGTCCTCACGAGACGCGAACCCCCGCATGGCCCGGGGGGTGCAGCAGCAGGGGCGAGGTGAGGACCTCGGCGCGGCTCAACGGCGGGCTGAAGTGGTACCCCTGTGCCATATCGCAGTCGAACCGGCGCAATGCGGCCGCCGTGGCGGCGTCCTCAACCCCCACCGCCACCGTCGCGACCCCCAGCACGCGCGCCAGGTCGATGACCGTGAGCACCACCGCCGCCCCGCGCGGGTCCGCCGTGATCGGGGCGATCAGGTCGCGGTCGAGTTTGACCTCGTCGACCGGGAGGTCCCGCAGGAAACGCAGCGGCGCGGGGCCGCTGCCGAAGTCATCGACGGCAACCCGGATCCCCCGGGTGCGCAGTGCGGTCACCATCTGCCGAGCAGCACCGAAATCACCGCCGACCACTTCATCGGTGATATCGACGCACAATGCCGAGGGAGGCAATCCCCGCGCCCCCAAGGCCCGGTCGATCCGGTCGGGCAGGTCAGGCATCGACGGTGCGGAGGGGAACAGATTGACCGTCACCGGCACGTCGATCCCATGGGAGCGCCAGCCGCGCGCATCGTCGAGAGCCCCGCTGAGGACCACATCGGTGACGTCGTCGGCGAGGCCGAACCGGCTGATCAGCGGCAGCAACTCCGCAGGGCCCAGCAGTCCGCGATCCGGATGCGGCCAGCGCAGAAGTGCCTCCAACCCGACGACGGCGCCAGTGGCCAGGTCGACGGTCGGTTGATAGACGAGCATCAGCGCGCCGTCCCGCACCGCCCGACGAAGCAGCCGTACTTGGTGCAGGGCCTCGGCGGCGTCCTCAGAGGAGCGCTCGTTCGGCGACGAAGGGCCGTCCTCGCCGCCCAGTTGGCGGGGCAGATCGTCGGTGAAGATCCGCAGGCTCTGATCGCGGGATCGCTTGGCGGCGTACATCGCCAGGTCGGCACGGTGGAGTAGTTCTTCCCCGGACAGGCCGGGCTGACCGGATGCGCCGATAGCCAGCCCGATGCTGGGCCGCATCACCAGGGCATGATCGCCCGCCATGATGGGTTCGGCGAAGGCGTCGACAAGACGGTGGGCCAGGCTCTCCAACATCGGGGCCGGCGCCTGGATCAGCACCGCGAACTCATCCCCGCCCAGCCGCGCCACGGTGTCCTCGGCGCGGACTCCGGAGGTGATCCGCTGGCCGGTGCCGATCAGCAGCTGGTCCCCGGCCGCGTGGCCCAGGGTGTCGTTGATCAGCTTGAAATCGTCGAGGTCGATCATCATCACACCGACGGCCTCCCCGTCGGCGCCCCGTTGGCGCAGCGCATGCCTCAACCGGTCGGCGAACAGCGTTCGGTTGGCCAGCCCGGTGAGCGGATCACGCAACGCCCGGTCCGCAACGACCGCCATCAGCCGGCGGTTGGAGTCCACCACCAGGAACTGGCGCAGCAGGACCGCGCCGGTGAGCACCACGCCGACGCCCAGGATCAGTCCGGACGACGTGGCACTCAGCGGCGACAGCGCGAGCACCCCACCGGCCGCCATCAGCGGCAGATAGGGCAGCCACACCGACGTCCAGCCCGGCACCTCGTCGAGCGTCGGCTCATCGTCCACGGCGTCCCGGCCCGCTGCCGCCGCGACGGTCATCAACAGCAGCCCGGCCAGCCAACAGAGGTCGAGCAGATGCCCGCCGACGTATTCGCGCCGGACCTGAAGGAAGGCGTAGCCGCTGTCCCCCAGCGACATGGCGACCAGACCCAGCAACAGCAACGTCAACGGCAACCGCTGGCGCGCGGGGGCATTGATCAGGACCGAGGCGGCGATGGTGAGCAGCACGATGTCTAAGGCGGGATAGCCGAGTGCCACGGCGAACTCCAGCCGACTCGCGGACCCGGACTCGTAGAGCCGGCTGATCGGCAGCAGCCACGCGACCACGAACAGCGACCCCGCCACGATCACGCCATCGAGGAGCACCCTGGCCTTCTGCCGGCTGCTACGCCGATTCCAGAACATCAGCAAGGCGACACCGGCCCCGACGGGATAACTCATGTAGAACAGGTCCGCCACCGAGGGAAACATCGGTCGCCGCAGCACGATGTCCTGGTAGGACCACACGATCTCGCCCAGCGTCCAGGCCAGCAAGCCCGCCGCGAGTGCCCACCACCCCACCCGCAGCCGGCCGGCGGTCGAGCGGGCGGCCAGCGCACAGGACACCGTCGCGATCAGCCCCGCGACCATCAGGACGAGGTCGTCGGCGACGCGGCTCGGGTAGGACGAATCGTCACCGGCCAGGAGCACCGCGACGGCGGCGAAGACCACAGCCGCGCCGACCGCGACGTGACGGGTGCTGGGCATCGGGGCGCTACACCTCACACCTCTTGAGCGGGACGGGAACCGGCGGGCCGGTCCGCACACGATCATCCCATGGTCGAGCCGGCTCAGGGCAGGCGAACGACCAACTCCTCGACGCCGACCCGGGGACCGGTGAAGAACGGGATCTCCTCACGAACATGGCGGCGCGCTTCGGTGGCGCGCAGGTCGCGCATCAGGTCGACGATGCGGTGCAACTCCGGGGCCTCGAAGGCCAGGATCCACTCGTAGTCACCGAGGGCGAAGGCCGGCACGGTGTTGGCGCGGACGTCCTTGTAGCTGCGGGCGGCCATCCCATGGTCGGCCAGCATCTTGCGGCGCTCCTCGTCGGGAAGCAGGTACCAGTCCAGCGACCGCACGAAGGGGTAGACGCAGATGTAGTCGCCGGGCTCCTCGCCGGCCAGGAAGGCCGGCACGTGGCTTTTGTTGAACTCGGCGGGCCGATGCAACCCCACGGTGCTCCACACCGGCGTGACGGCGCGGCCCAGTGCGGTGGTGCGGCGGAAGTCGCTGTAGGTCTGCTGAAGGTCCTCCACCCGCTCAGCGTGGGTCCACATCATGAAATCCGCGTCGGCGCGCATACCTGCCACGTCGTAGAGCCCGCGGACCACCACGCCGGAATCCTCCTGCTGTTTGAGGAAGGTGGCGGTCTCGTCGACGACCGCCGCGCGTGATGTCTCGTCGTAACCCAGCACGCCGGGCCTCACCGCGAAGACCGAGAACATGATGTAGCGGACGGTGGCGTTGAGGGTGTCGTAGTCCAGTTTCGCCATGGATCTATCGTGCCACGGCGCCATCGGCGAGCACGCGCGCCGCCCGTCCGGCCGCCACCAGGCAGCCCGGGACACCGACACCATCCAGATAGTTGCCGGCAACGGCGAGACCGGGCGGCAACCCGGCCCGCACCCGCGCCGCCACCGCGGCGTGGCCGGGACCGTACTGCGGCATCGCCCCCAGCCAGCGATGCAGCAGCGTCTCTACGGGTTCGGCGGTAATGCCGAAAACCTTGGCAAGGTCGGCACGCGCCCATTCCACCAGCCGCTCGGCCGGGGTGTCGCGGGCGATATCGTCGCCCAGTCGCCCGAAGGACAGCCGCAGCAGTTCAGGCCCGCCGGCGCTGCCCCATTTGCGACTCGACAGCGTGATGGCCTTGGCGTGCAGGGCTTCCCCGGTGGCCACCAGCACGCCGGACTGCGGCGGGAACGGCGTGCCGGCCGGCATGGCCAAGCCCAGCACGGCCGCCGACGCCACCTCGATGCCGGCCGCGGCGGCGGCGGCCTCCGGGGCGACGCCGGCGAGCAATGCCGCGGCCCGCGGTGCGGGCAACGCGATCACCACGGCATCGGCGTGGCGGCTTCCGCCGGTGTCGTCTCCCAGGGTCCAACCGGGATCCGCGGGGTCGAGTCGAGTGATCGCCGTCTGCTCCCAGCGCACCCCGGCGCGCGTCACCAGCGCCTCGAGCAACACCCGGTAACCGCCGGCGACAGCGCCGAACACCGGCCCGCCGGGTCCGGCCGGTGCGGCCCGGCGCACCGCCTCGGTCAGACTGGCGGCGCCGGAGTCGAGGGCGGCGGCGACCGTCGGCACCGCCGACCGGATCCCGATGGTGGCTGCTGATCCGGCGTAGACCCCGGAGAGCATCGGGTCGACCGAGCGGGCCACCACCTGCTCGCCGAACCGGTCGGCGACCACTTCACCGACCGCCGGATCCGCACCGGAGCGCCAGGTCATCGCACGACCGGGTTCGGCGGCGATACGAGCCAGCGTGGCGTGATCGACCAGACCGGCGACCGATCCCGGCGAGCCGGGGATGCCGTTGACCGCACCGGGGGGCAACGGGTGCAGTCGGTCCTGGCTGAAGAGGGTGGTCCGTACCCCGGTGGGGGTGATCTGGCGGTCCGACAGGCCCAGTTCGGCGAGCAGGGCGGGCACCTCCGGTCGCCGGGACACGAACGCCTCGGCGCCGATGTCGAAACTCCGCCCGCCGAGGTGCTCGGTGCGCAACACCCCGCCGAGACGATCGGCCGGATCGAACACCACGATGTCGGCGTCGACTCCCACCGCCGCGCGGATCCGGTAGGCGGCGGCGAGCCCGGAGATACCGCCGCCGATCACCCCGAAGGTGCGGCGCCTCACAGCGAGTGCACCAGCGCCACCAGGTCGGTGATCAGCTCCGGGTCGGTAGCCGGCAGCACGCCGTGGCCCAGATTGAAGACATGTCCGAGGGCACCGGCGGCCAGAGCCCGGCGGCCGTCGTCGACGACCGCCCGAGCGGCCTTCTCGACGGCAGGCCACCCGGCCAGCAGGACCACCGGATCGAGGTTGCCCTGCAAGGCCTTTCCCGGACCGACCCGCTCCGCCGCATCGGTCAGCGAGGTGCGCCAGTCCACTCCGACGACCGTCGCGCCGGCCTGGCCCATCGCGCCGAGCAGCTCGGCGGTGCCGACCCCGAAATGTGTCATCGGGACGCCGTAGTCCGCCAGCGCCGCGAACACGCGGGTGCTGTGCGGCAGCACGTAGGTGTGGTAGTCGGCCTCCGACAAAGTGCCCGCCCAGGAGTCGAAGAGCTGAATGGCGTCCACCCCGGCGTCGAGCTGGACGCGCAGAAAGTCGATCGTCACCTCGGCCAGCACCGCCATCAGCGCGTGCCAGGCCGTCGGGTCGGCGAGCATCATGGTCTTGGTGCGCTCGTGCAGCTTGCTCGGGCCGCCCTCGACCAGGTACGAGGCCATCGTGAACGGCGCGCCCGCGAACCCGATCAGCGGCACCTCGCCCAGTTCCGCGACGAGCAGGCCGACGGCATCGCTGACCGCGCCGACGCCCTGCAGCCGGAGGCCTTCCAGCGCCGCCACGTCGGCAGCGGTCCGCACCGGGCTGGAGATCACCGGGCCGACATCGGGCACGATGTCCACGTCGACACCCGCTGCGCGCAGCGGCACCACGATGTCGGAGAACAGGATGGCGGCGTCGACCCCGTGCCGGCGCACCGGCTGCAGGGTGATCTCACAGATCAACCCCGGATCGAAGCACGCCTCCATCATGGTGTTGCGGGCCCGCAGCCGCCGATACTCCGGGAGCGACCGGCCGGCCTGGCGCATGAACCAGACCGGGGTGCGGCTGGGCACGCGACCGGTGGCGGCGGCCAGGTAGGGCGCCTCGGGCAGCTGGCGGCGAGTGCTCATCGGCACCATGCTGCCACGGGCTCCCCCGCCCAGGGCCCCGGCACGGCGCGCCTGCCTGCGGCCCCTGACCGATAGCGCTAGCGTCGATCCAGTGACCAGTGCGGAGCCGACGCAGTTCCGCGAGGCGGTGGCGGCCATGAACGCCGCCGAGGTCCGGTCGGAGATCGAGCTCGGCCCGATCCGTCCGCCTCAGCGCCTCGCGCCGTACAGCTACGCGCTGGGCGCCGAGGTCCGCCGGGCAGAGGCCGAGGTCATCCCGGAGACCTCCGAGGGCGACGCCTTCGGCCGGCTGATTCTGCTGCACGATCCCGATGGCGCCGACGCCTGGGACGGCACCATGCGACTGGTGGCCTATGTCCAGGCCGACCTGGATTCCAGCGAGGCGGTGGACCCGCTGCTGCCCGAGGTCGCCTGGAGTTGGCTGGCCGACGCGCTGCAGGCACGCGCCGACCAGGTCACCGCCCTGGGCGGGACGGTCACGGCCACCACCTCGGTGCGCTATGGCGACATCTCCGGCCCGGCCCGGGCCCACCAACTGGAGATGCGCGCGTCCTGGACCGCGACCACCCTGGCCCTCGGCGCGCATGTGCAGGCGTTCTGCGAGGTGCTCGAGCATGCCGCAGGGTTGCCGCCGGCCGGGGTCACCGACCTGAGTTCCCGTTCCCGCGCCTGAGATGAGCGAACCCGATTCTCCCGCGGACGAGCCCGAGCCGATCCCGCTGCTGCATCCCGCCGAGGGGGTCCCGGACGTCTCGGCCAGTGCCGCCGAGATCGCCAGGGCCGCGGACACCTTGGCGGCCGGCACGGGCGCGTTCGCGGTGGACGCCGAGCGGGCCTCCGGGTTCCGGTACTCCAACCGCGCCTACCTGATCCAGATCCGGCGCGCCGGGGCGGGCACGGTGCTCATCGACCCGGTGAACCACGGTGGCAGTCCGATCGACGTGCTCAAGCCGGTCGCCGAGGTGCTCGCCGAGGACGAGTGGATCCTGCACGCCGCCGATCAGGATCTGCCCTGTCTGGCCGAGGTCGGACTACACCCCCCGAGGCTCTACGACACCGAACTGGCGGGCCGGCTGGCCGGTTTCGACAGGGTCAACCTGGCCGCCATGGTCCAGCGCCTGCTCGGCCTGGGCCTGGCCAAGGGGCACGGCGCCGCCGACTGGTCCAAGCGGCCGCTGCCGCCCGACTGGCTGAACTACGCCGCCCTCGACGTCGAGGTGCTGATCGAATTACGCGATGCCATCGACGCCGTGCTCGATGGACAACACAAGACCGATTGGGCCGCAGCGGAATTCGAGTACCTACGCCGCGCCGACGCGACCCCGACCCGACGTGACCGCTGGCGGCGCACATCCGGGCTGCACAAGGTCAAGACGGTCCGGGGGCTGGCGGCGGTGCGCGAGTTGTGGACCGTCCGGGACAAGATCGCCCGCGGACGCGATATCGCGCCGGGGCGGATCCTGCCGGATTCGGCGATCGTCGCCGCCGCCCTGGCCGACCCTCGGACCGTCGACGATCTGATCGCACTGCCGATCTTCGGTGGGGCGAAGCAGCGCCGCTCGGCCCGGGTGTGGCTGGACGCCCTGGAGGCCTCCCGCAACACCGAGGACCCGCCGGAGATCTCCGAGCCGCTCACCGGACCGCCGCCGGCGGTGCGGTGGGCCAAACGCAATCCCGAGGCGGCCGCCCGTCTGGACGCCGCCCGCTCGGCGCTGTCCGAGCTGTCCCGGCAGGTATCGGTTCCCGCCGAGAACCTGCTCGCGCCGGACACGGTCCGCCGGTTGTGCTGGGACTGGGCGGGCGCGGCGGACGTGACCGCCGCCGTCGATGCCGCCCTGCGCGGCAGCGGGGCCCGGGATTGGCAGCGCACCCTGGTCGTGCCGGAACTGGCCCGCGCCCTGACCGACCCTCGCCCCACCCCACCCGCGCGAGCAGACGTCAGCGACCCCGACACGCCGGAGATTCCGTAACCCCCACGTCTGCTCGCGGGGAGAATTCGCGTGGAGAACGGGATCAGTCGATCTGACCGGACAGCGATTCGTCGAACGCGCCGAGGGCGGCCACCCATCCGGTGATCTGCCGGGCGATGTCCTGCTCGGTCAGACCGACCTCGCCCAGCACCTCGCCGCGGGTGGCGTGGTCCAGAAAACGCTGCGGCACACCGACGTCGCGGCACGGGACGTCGACGTCGGCGGCGCGCAACGATGCCGACACCGCCGAACCCGCCCCGCCGCGAACTCCGCTGTCCTCCAGTGTCACGACCAGTTTGTGTGCGGCGGCCAGCGGACCTAGTGCCTCGGGCACCGGTAGCACCCACCGCGGATCGACCACGGTCACCCCGATCCCCTGCTTACGCAACCGGTCGGCGACCTTCAGCGCCATCGAGGAGAAGCAACCCACCGCGACGAGCAACACGTCCTCGCCGAGTTCGGCGGCCGGACGGGCCAGGATGTCGACACCGGAGACCCGGGCCACCGCCGGGATGTCCTCGCCCACATCGCCTTTCGGGAACCGCAGGGCTGTCGGGCCGTCGTCGACCGCGAGAGCCTCGCCGAGCTCCTCGCGCAGCCGGGCGCCGTCGCGCGGGGCGGCCACCCGGATTCCGGGCACGATGTTGAGCACCGACAGGTCCCACATGCCGTTGTGACTGGCGCCGTCGTTACCGGTGATCCCGGCGCGGTCGAGGACCAGGGTGACCGGCAGCTTGTGCAGCGCGACGTCCATCAGGAGCTGGTCGAAGGCACGGTTG
>SYAB01000163.1 GCA_005787665.1 Actinomycetota bacterium | reverse complement strand
TCGGGATGTTCGGCGTAATGCGCCAACAGCTTGTCGGCGTACGCCGAGAGCCGGAAGAAGTAGGTCTGCTCCTCGGTCCAGACGACCGGGGTGCCGGTCTCTCCTGCCATCCGGGTGCCGTCGTCCGCCACGACGGTCTCGGCCTCGGTGAAGAAGCGCTCGTCGCGCACCGACTACCAGCCGGCATAGCTGCCGGAGTAGATGTCGCCACGCTCGGCCATCCGCTGCCAGATCGCCGTCGATGCCGCGTAGTGATCCGGATCGGTGGTCCTGATGAACCGGTCGAAGGAGATGTTGAGCATCTCCTGTAGACGCTCGAAGGCGTCGGAGTTCCGCCGGGCGAAGTCGGCGGTGGGAATCCCCTCTGCGGCCGCCGCCTGGGCCATCTACAAGCCGTGCTCGTCGGTGCCGGTGAGGACTCGGACATCGAAACCGTCGAGTCGCTTGAAACGCGCAATCGCGTCGGTCGCGACGTATTCGTAGGCGTGCCCGACGTGCGGTGCCCCGTTGGGGTAGGCGATCGCGGTCGTCACATAAAACGGCGGCTTGCTCATGTCGGATAACACCTTATGGGGTGGGCTTAGGGTGAGGCGCGTGAGTCGTAACCGGCCGGCGCCGCCCCCGCCGGAGCCGCTGTCGCCCCTCGTCGATGCCCACACCCACCTCGACGCCTGCGGCGCGCGCACCGCAGACGATGTCCGGGCTGTCCTGGACCGCGCGCAGGCGGTGGGGGTGCAGGCGGTGGTGACCATCGCCGACGACCTGGCGTCCGCGCGCTGGGTGGCCGAGGCGACCAGTTGGGACGACCGGGTGTTCGGGGCGATCGCGCTGCATCCGACGCGAGCCGGCACGCTGACCGACGACGCCCGTACCGAACTGGAGGATCTCGCCTCGGCGCCGCGGGTCGTCGCCATCGGCGAGACCGGCATGGACCTGTACTGGCCGGGAAGGCTCGACGGGTGCGCGGCGCCCGAGGTCCAGCGCGAGGCCTTCGCCTGGCATATCGACCTCGCCAAGCGCGCCGGGAAGCCCCTGATGATCCACAACCGCGACGCCGATGCCGAGGTGCTCGACGTGCTGCGCGCCGAAGGGGCGCCGGAGACGGTGATCTTCCACTGCTTCTCCTCGGGCCCCGAGATGGCCCGCACCTGTCTGGACGCCGGCTGGATCCTGAGCCTGTCCGGGACGGTGAGCTTCCGCAACGCCTCGGCGCTGCGCGAGGCCGCCGCCCTGATTCCGCCCGGCCAATTGCTGGTCGAGACGGATGCGCCGTTCCTCACGCCGCATCCGTTCCGCGGCGCCCCCAACGAGCCGTACTGCCTGCCCTACACGGTGCGGGCCCTGGCCGAACTCCTCGACCGGCCGGCGCAGTGCCTTGCCGAGGAGTCGGCCCAGACTGCGCGGCGGGTGTACGGCCTGCACTGAGGATTGTCGAGAGGCCTGCGAACCCGGCAACAAGTGAGCCGTCAACACCGGAAACGCCGATGACAGCGGCGCGCCATTCGACCAGAACACCCGGGAACGACATCGTGGTCTGCGCTACGCTGATCCCTCGGACGCGGCGACGCGGGGCGAGCAGATAGCGATCGCGGAGATGACTCAAGACCGGCAGGGCTGGGGGGCTTGGCCGGTAAGCGGGAAGAGGGGCACTATGACGATTCGGCTACTGACCCGCACCGAAATCCGGAACATCGCCAAGGAGTTGGACTTCCGGCCCCGAAAAGCCCTGGGGCAGAACTTCGTTCATGACGCCAACACCTTGCGTCGGATCGTGTCCTCCTCAGGCATCGGCAAGTCCGACCACGTTCTCGAGGTCGGGCCCGGACTGGGTTCGCTGACGCTGGCCCTGCTCGACCGGGGCGCGGCGGTCACCGCCGTCGAGATCGACTCGCTGCTGGCCGGCCGGCTGCCCAAGACCATCGCCGAGCACTCACACAGCGAGATTCACCGGCTGACCGTACTCAACCAGGACATCCTCGGCCTGCACCCGGCCGACCTCACCGACCAGCCGACGGCCGTGGTGGCAAACCTGCCGTACAACATCGCGGTGCCGGCGTTGTTGCACCTTCTCTCGGAGTTTCCGACGATCCGCACGGTGATGGTGATGGTCCAGGCCGAGGTCGCCGAGCGGCTCGCCGCCGAACCGGGCGGCAAGGAGTACGGCGTGCCCAGCGCCAAAGCCCGCTTCTTCGGCACGGTGCGTCGCTACGGCATGGTGTCGCCGACGGTGTTCTGGCCGATCCCGCGGGTCTACTCGGGCCTGGTCCGCATCGACCGTTACGAAACCTCGTCGTGGCCGACCGACGACGCCTTCCGGCGACAGGTGTTCGACCTGGTCGACATCGCGTTCGCTCAGCGCCGAAAGACCGTCCGCAACGCCTTTCTGGAATGGGCCGGCTCCGGCAACGAATCCGCCGAGCGGCTGCTGTCGGCCAGCATCGACCCGGCGCGCCGCGGCGAGACGCTGACCATCGCGGATTTCGTCCGGCTGCTGCAGCGCTCCGGCACCGCCCGCAGCGCGGAGTCCTCGCAGCCGGCCGACGCCCGCTGAACCGCCGCGCGCGGCCGCTACCCTCATCAGGTGCCAGGTAACGGCAGTGCCGCCGCGGAGTGGGTGACGACCGGATCGGTCACCGTCAGGGTTCCCGGCAAGGTCAACCTCCATCTCGGCGTCGGTGATCGTCGCGAAGACGGCTACCACGAGCTCACGACCGTCTTTCATGCCGTCTCGCTCTCCGATGACGTCACCGTGCGCGCTGCCGACCTGCTCTCGCTGCGGTTGGTCGGGGAGGGGGCCGGCGAGATCCCGGTCGATGAACGCAACCTGGCGTGGCAGGCCGCCGAACTGATGGCCGAGCACGTCGGGCGGGCGCCGGATGTGGAGATCCTGATCGACAAGTCCATCCCGGCTTCCGGCGGCATGGCGGGGGGAAGCGCTGACGCCGCCGCGGTCCTGGTGGGGATGAACGAGCTGTGGGAACTCGGCGTGCCGCGCCGGGACCTGCACGCGATGGCCGCCGAACTGGGCAGCGACGTGCCGTTCGCCCTGCACGGCGGGACCGCGCTGGGCACGGGCCGCGGCGAGGAGCTGACCACGGTGCTGGCTCGCAGCACGTTCCATTGGGTGCTGGCCTTCGGCGCGGGCGGTCTGTCGACCGCGGCGGTATACGCCGAGATCGATCGGTTGCGCGACAACGGCAACCCGCCGCGGATCGCGGACCCCGAGCCGCTGCTCACGGCTCTGTCCGCCGGCGACCCCCGAGCCTTGGCCCCGCTGCTCGGTAACGATCTGCAGCCGGCAGCGCTGAGCCTCAAACCCGAACTTCGACGCACCCTGCGAGCCGGCGTTGAATCCGGCGCGTTGGCGGGGATCGTGTCCGGCTCCGGGCCGACCTGCGCCTTCCTGTGCGCGTCGGCCGAGTCGGCGATCGCCGTGGGCTCCGAACTCGCCGGTGCCGGGGTGTGTCGCACCGTGCGGGTTGCCAGCGGGCCGGTGCACGGAGCGCGGGTGGTGCCGACGGCCTCTCCGGGGGCGTGACGATGCGTGCCGGAGTTGGCCGAGAACTTAAGGGAAGTTTAAGATAGTCGCCTGGGCGTGCCGTCTAGGCGGCGGGCCTTGAGAGGCGGAGCATGGACAACCGGGCCATTGCGCCATTGACGCCGCACCGGGACCCGAGGAGGTCGTCGTGAGCCGATTCACCGACAAGATGTTTCACAACGCCGCGACCAGTACCAAGGGGATGGTGACGGGCGAGCCGCACGAGCCGGTCCGGCACACCTGGGGCGAGGTTCACGAACGCGCCCGACGCATCGCCGGCGGCCTCGCCGCCGCCGGTGTGGGACCCGGTGACGCCGTCGGTGTGCTGGCCGGCGCGCCCGTCGAGATCGCGCCGACGGCCCAGGGACTGTGGATGCGCGGTGCGAGCCTGACCATGCTGCACCAGCCCACCCCGCGCACCGACCTGGTGCACTGGGCCGAGGACACCACCACGGTGATCGACATGATCGAGGCCAAGGCCGTCGTCATCTCCGATCCTTTCCTGGCCGCCGCCCCGGTGCTGGCCGAGCGCGGTGTCACGGTGCTGACCGTCGAGGAGTTGCTGGCCGCCGAACCCGCCGATCCGGTGGAGACCGGTGAGGATGACGTCGCCCTCATGCAACTCACGTCCGGCTCTACTGGTTCTCCCAAGGCGGTGGTCATCACCCATCGCAACATCTACTCCAACGCCGAAGCGATGTTCATCGGCGCCGAGTACGACGTCGACGTCGACGTGATGGTCAGCTGGCTGCCGTGCTTCCACGACATGGGCATGGTGGGCTTCCTGACCATCCCGATGTACTTCGGGGCCGAACTGGTCAAGGTCACCCCGATGGATTTCCTGCGCGACACCCTGTTGTGGGCCAAGCTCATCGACAAGTACAAGGGCACCATGACCGCGGCGCCGAACTTCGCCTATGCGCTGTTCGGCAAGCGCCTGCGGCGCCAGGCGAAGGTGGGCGACTTCGACCTGTCCACGTTGCGATTCGCGCTCTCCGGGGCCGAACCGGTCGAACCGGCCGATGTCGAGGACCTGCTCGACGCCGGGAGGCCCTTCGGGTTGCGCCCGGATGCGATCCTGCCCGCGTACGGCATGGCCGAGACCACCCTGGCGGTGTCGTTCTCCGAGTGCGGTGCCGGTCTGGTGGTGGACGAGGTCGACGCCGACCTGCTTGCCGCTCTGCGCCGCGCGGTGCCGGCGACCAAGGGAAACACCCGGCGGCTGGCCACGCTGGGCCCCCTGCTGCGTGACCTCGAGGCCCGCATCGTCGACGAGGACGGCACCGTCCTGCCCGCCCGCGGGGTGGGCATCATCGAACTCAAGGGCGAGTCGCTGACGCCCGGCTACATCACGATGGGCGGCTTCGTGCCCGCGCAGGACGAGAACGGGTGGTACGACACCGGGGATCTGGGCTATCTGACCGATGAGGGCCACGTCGTGGTCTGCGGCCGGGTCAAGGACGTGATCATCATGGCCGGGCGCAACATCTATCCCACCGATATCGAGCGGGCCGCGGGCCGGGTCGACGGGGTCCGGCCCGGTTGCGCGGTGGCGGTGCGACTGGAGGCCGGGCATTCCCGGGAGTCATTCGCGGTGGCGGTGGAGTCCAACGACTGGGAGGATCCGGCGGAAGTGCGCCGTATCGAGCAGGCCGTCGCCCACGAGGTCGTCGCCGAGGTCGACGTGCGGCCGCGCAATGTGGTCGTGCTCGGACCGGGCACCATCCCCAAGACCCCGTCGGGCAAGTTGCGCCGCTCCACCTCGGTGACCCTGGTCACCTGATTCGGGACGTGCTTTCGGCGGGTTCGCCGCGCGGGGTTGATGAACTCTCCCGTACACTTGCGCCGCAAGGTGATCCCAGGAGAGGACGGCATGGCCAAAACCCGTTTGGTGTGGGCAATCGTAGCGGCGGGCCTTCTCGCCGGAGGAATGTCGGGTTGCTCGAAGTCGGAGGCTCCAAGTGCCGCGCCCGCGGACCCCGAGGACATCTCGGTGGCGGTCGGCACCGGTGAGTTCATCGACTCCATCGTCGGATTCACCGCAACCGGTGACACCAACGAAGAGGCGATGGGCGCGGTGATCCTGGCCTGCCAGAAGGCCGGTGGCGTGGAGTGCACCGCCGATGAGGTGACCAACGACAAGCTGTGCATCGTCTCGGTGGCCTCGGATGCCACCGACGTGGTGGCCGGCGGCGCGGGTGCGACCGTCGAAGAGGCCCGACTGGATGCGATCAAGAAGGCCGAGGCCAACAAGACGCCGGTGGGTCAGGATGCCGTCGTCGTCGTCTCGTCCTGTCCCTGATCGGGTGATCGGATGTCAGGTCGTTCAGCTATCAGGGCAGCAGCCCGAAAGGGGAAGTACACAATGACCGGTCGCGCCAAGGCGGCAGTGCTGGTGGCGGGGTTTGCCATCGTGGCAGGGGTCAGTGCCCCCACCGCGTTCGCCCGCCCGACCTGCCAGGACACCAATACCAAGACCATCTGCCAGACCAACGGCAGTGTGTCGATCAAGGCCAGGCCCGGAACCACGGCGCCGCCGGCCAACCTGCCGGTCTTCCCGTGGCTGGGAATGCCCGGCGCCCGCCGCTAGTCCACGTCTTCCACCAGCGCACGGCTCACTTTCCCGGTGAGCCGTGCGCTGTTGTCTGAGCGCAGCGTCACCCCGCGCGCAGCCCAGCCTGCTCTAGTACGCTGGGCACACGGCGATTCGGGGAAAGGACCGGCATGGTGAATATCCGGGTGATCGGAGCTGTCTTGACGGCGGGAGTTCTTGCCGGCGGGATGCTGTCGGGTTGCGCAAAGTCGGAGAGCCCCAGTGCGGAGACCAAAGCTGCCGAGGACGTGTCGGTGGCCGTGGGCACCGGAGAGTTCACCGACGCCAGCGGGGACAAAGATCCTGCGACCAACACCATCGTGGGTTTCACCGCCACAGCAGCGACCAATGACGAGGCGTCGGCGAAGGTGATCAAGGCCTGCGAGGATGCCGGCGGTGTCGAGTGCACGGCCGACGAAGTGACCAACGACAACGTCTGCATCGCCTCGGTGGCTTCGAGCGAGACCCATGTGGTCGCCGGCGGCGCCGGTGCGACGGTCGAGGACGCCCGTCTCGATGCGATCAAGAAGGCCGAGGCCAACAAGACGCCCCTGGGCGCGGACGCGGTCGTCGTCGTGTCCGCCTGCCCCTGATCGGCACCCACGTCTCACGGAAACGGAGGGCCAACACATGACCGTTCCCGCCAAGGCCGCGGTTCTCCTAGCGAGTGTGGCCGTCGCGGCAGGGGTAACGGCACCCGTCGCCGCTGCCCGGCCGACCTGCCAGGACTCCGCCACCAAGACGGTCTGCCAGACCAGCGGAAGCACCCGGATCAAGGCACGGCCCGGGACGACCGCGCCCCCGGCCAACCAGCCGGTGTTCCCTTGGCTCGGTATGCCCGGCGCCCGTCGCTGATCCGGACCGGGGACCTACCAGGCGTGCACCTGGTTCTGTGCCGTCTCCAGTCCCGCTTCGATGAGTAACTCCGTCGCGTCGGCGGCCAGTTCGCAGATCGTCGGCACCTCGGTCCGTTCCGCGGCGGAGAACGGCTCGAGGACGAATGCCGCCGGGTCCTTGCGCCCGGGCGGACGGCCGATCCCGATGCGGACGCGATGAAAGTCCTTCGAGCCCAAGGCGTTCGCCACCGACCGCAGACCGTTGTGACCACCTTCGCCGCCGCCGAGCTTCAACCGCACGCGTCCGAAGTCGATATCGAGTTCGTCGTGGATGACGATCACGTCGGCAGCCGGTACCGAGTAGAACTTCGCCAGCGGTCCGATCTGCCGACCTGACTCGTTCATGTAGCACCGTGGCTTGGCCAGCACCACCGGACGGTGGCCCAGCCGGCCGGTGGCGACCTCCGCCCCGGACCGTTTGTGCACCTTGAAGGCCGTCCCGATCCGCCCGGCCAGCAGGTCGGCGACCATGAAGCCGACGTTGTGGCGAGTCTTGGCGTACTGCGGCCCCGGGTTTCCCAGGCCGACGACCAGCAGAGGCTCCGCCACCCGGTGCTACTCGGCCTCGGCCGCGTCGCTTCCGCCGTCGCCGCCCTCGGCCTCCGCGGCCTCGTCGGAGTCGGCCTCGGCGGCCTGCTCCTCGAGGGACTCGCCGCCGCCCTCGGCCTCGAGGTCCTCAGCGGTCGGGGCCGCGACGACATTGACGACCAGCATCTCCGGATCGCTGACCAGGGTCACGCCGGCCGGCAGCACGACCTCGCCCGCCAGGATCTGGGTGCCCTCCTCGACGCCCTCGACCGAGACGGTGAGGCTTTCCGGGATGGACAGCGCCTCGGCCTCGATCTCGATCGCCGAGGCGTCCTGGGTGACCAGGGTTCCCGAGGCGGCCTCACCTTCGACGTTCACGACCACCTCGACGGTGACCTTCTCGCCGCGGCGGACGATGATCAGGTCGGCGTGGGTGATGCTGCGCTTGATCGGGTGCATGGCGATGGCCTTGGTGAGCGCGAGCTGCTCCTTGCCGTCGATGTCCAGGCTCAGCACGGCGTTGGTGCCGGAATTCCGCAGCACGGCGGCGAAATCGTGAGCGTTGAGCTCGAGGTGCTGCGGGTCGCTGCCGTGCCCGTAGAGGACCGCCGGGACCTTGCCTTCGCGACGTGCCTGACGGGACGCGCCCTTGCCGGTACGGGTGCGCACGTCGACGCTGAGTTTGTTGGTGTTGGCGCCCTTGGCCATTTTCGGTGCTCCTGCCTTCGGTTCTCGTTCTGCACGGCGAAGGCGACGTGGATTCCCGGGGAGTCCAGCCTCGTCGATAACGGTGGCTGACCACCCTCGCCGTGACGCGGTGTTCACGGTAGCCGATGGGTGCCCTACAGCGGAAATTCGGTGCCGGTGAGCTGCTCGGACAGCCGCCACAGGCCGCGGGCAGTGTCGGCGTCGCGGGCCAGCGGGCTGCGCCCGACCTGGCTGACCGGTCCGCGGGCGCCGTATTTGGGGCCGATGAAGCTGTCCGGCGGCAGGTCCTGCGACGCTGCGTACAGCGTCGGGTTGGCGCCAAACTCCGGACTGGTGGCAGTCAGTGCGTTGGTCATCGCCCAGAAGCGGGTGCCGATCCGGTTACCGGTGTGACCCTGCAGATTGGTGGCCGAGTAACCAGGGTGGGCGGCATGCGCCCGCAGCGGTGCCCCCGCCGCGGACAGCCGACGCTGCAGTTCGCTGGTGAACATCAGGTTGGCCAGCTTGGACTGACCGTAGGCCAGCCAGGCCGAGTAGGGCCGGGCCTTGGTGTTGAGGTCCTTGAGGCTGATCCGTCCCGACCAGTGCATCAGCGAGGACACCGTCACGATGCGGTCGCCGATCTTGGGCAGCAACAGGTTGGTCAGTGCGAAGTGGCCCAGGTGGTTGGTGCCGATCTGGCTCTCGAAGCCGTCGCGGGTGAGCGCGTACGGGACCGCCATGATGCCGGCGTTGTTGACCAGGACGTCGACCACCGCGACGGTGTCGGCGAAATCCCGTACCGATGCCAGGTCCTGGAGGTCAAGGTGGCGGACCTGAACCTCGCCGGTCATGCCGGCCGCAGCTGCCGCACCCTTCTCGACGTTCCGGCAGGCCAGGATGACGCGCGCCCCGACGCGCGCCAGCTCTCGCGCGGTCACCAGGCCGATACCGCTGTTGGCGCCGGTGACGATCACCGTGCGGCCGGCGAAAGACGGGAGTTCGGTTGCGGTCCACCCTTTGCCCGGCGCGATAACCATGACCGTGAACCTACTTGAGAGCCACCGAGAAGCCCTCGATAACCTTCAGAACGTCGGGGGCCTGGGCCGCCGCCTGGTCGGCCAGCGTTGTCACGGTGAACTGGACCAGGTAGCGGTCGAAGTCGGCCGTCGCCGGCAGCACGATCCGGTTGTAGGTGTGCAGCCGGGTGGACCCGCTGTCGTAGCTGCCCTCGATCATCGCCGAGGGGAACCCGTTGAAATCGTCGTCGGAGTAGTTGAGCCGGGTGAAGTTCTTGGTCAGCTCGGCGTCGTCGTCGGCGTACTTCAGTGCCGCCTCGACGTCGAAACCCCCGTCCAGCTTGAACGCCATGACCAGCGCCGTCGGATAGGTGTTGTTCTTGGCGATCGCCTCGGTGCCGGGGGAGAAGTTGGGGTTGTCGTAGGTGGACCACCCGGGTGGGCGTGGCAGCGTCACGGTGATCCCGGTGAGCTTGTCCAACGGCAACTGTTGGCCGGTGACCCCCACGCCGGCGAGGTACTGGGCGATCGGTGTCGGGGTGGCCGCAGTGGTCTCGGTGGTGCGGGCGCTGGTGGTCGCCAGCGAGGAGTAGTCAGCGGTGTGCGCCTGGCAGCCGACGGCCGAGGCCGATACCAGCGCCACCGCCGCAGCCGCCCGGCCTGCTCTGAGGACGATCCGGTTCATCGTGGAAACGATCTACGCGTCCCCGTCGAAAAGCCCGGTCACCGAGCCGTTTTCGAACACCGCGTGGATGGTGCTGGCCAGCAGCGGGGCAATCGACAGCACGGTCAACTGCGGGAATCGCTTGGACTCCTCGATCGGCAGGGTGTTGGTAACGACGACCTCACGGGCACCGCAGGCGGCCAATCGCTCTGCGGCGGGTTCCGACAAGACCCCGTGGGTCGCCGCGATGATGACGTCCTTGGCGCCGTCCTCACGCAGCAGTTTCACCGCCCCGGCGATGGTGCAGCCGGTGTCGATCATGTCGTCGGTGAGCACACAGCTCTTGCCCTCCACCTCGCCGACGACCCGATTGGACACCACCTGGTTGGGCACCCGCGGATCCCGCGTCTTGTGGATGAAGGCCAGCGGCGCACCGCCGAGGGAATCGGCCCATTTCTCGGCGACCCGGACCCGCCCGGAGTCGGGTGAGACCACCACGATGTCCTCGGTGGCGTAGTTGTCGTGGATATAGCCGGTCAGCAGGTTCTGCGCCCGCATGTGATCCACCTGGCCGTCTAAGAAGCCCTGAATCTGGTCGGTGTGCAGGTCCACCGACACTATCCGGTCCGCGCCGGCGGTCTTGAGCAGATCGGCCACCAGCCGCGCCGAGATCGGCTCGCGCCCGCGGTGCTTCTTGTCCTGGCGGGCATAGGGATAGAACGGCAGGATCGCGGTGATCCGCTTGGCGCTGCCGCGTTTGAGCGCGTCGATCATCAGCAGCTGTTCCATCAGCCACTTGTTCAGCGGTGCGGGATGGGACTGCAGCACGAACGCGTCGCAGCCGCGCACCGACTCGTCGAAGCGGACGAAGATCTCCCCGTTGGCGAAATCGCGCGCGGTCTGCGCCGTCACACTGACGTCGAGTTCCTTGGCGACCTGCTCGGCAAGCTCGGGGTGCGCGCGACCCGAGAAGAGCATCAGGTTCTTGCGGTTGTCAATCCACTCGGTGCCCACTGCGCTGCCCTTGCCGGTCGGGGTTCGGTATGCGGTCATCGTACGGTGCCCGACGATGCTCAGATCTGCTCGGGGTCGCCGGATTCCGCTTTGGCCCGGGTGGCGGCACGGGCGGAGTCGCTGTCGGGACGGTTGTGCAGCACCCAGTCCGGGATATTGCGTTGGCGTCCGGAGGTGACGGCCAGCGCCCCGGGCGGCACGTCCTCGCGCAACACCGTGCCCGCGCCGGTGTAGGCGCCGTCGCCGACGGTGACCGGCGCGACGAACATGGTGTCGCTGCCGGTGCGGACATGGGAACCGACGGTGGTGCGGCTCTTGGTCTCGCCGTCGTAGTTGACGAACACGCTGGAGGCGCCGATGTTGCTGTACTCGCCGATGTCGGCGTCGCCGACGTAGGTCAGGTGCGGCACCTTGGTCCCGGTGCCGATGGAGGCGTTCTTGGTCTCCACGAATGCGCCGAGCTTGCCCTCGTCGCCCAACCGGGTTCCTGGCCGCAGGAAGGTGAACGGTCCGACGTCGGTACGCGAACCGACGACCGCGGCGCTGCCGTGGGTGCGAACCACCGAGGCGTCGTCCCCGACGTGGACGTCGGACAGGGTGGTGTCCGGACCGATGTTGCAGCGTTGGCCGACGCGGGTGCCGGCCAGCAGCTGGGTCCCGGGCTGCACCACGGTGTCGCGGCCGATCTCGACGTCGACGTCGATCCAGGTGGTCACCGGGTCGACGATGGTGACCCCGGCCCGCTGGTGGGCGGTGACGACGCGCCGATTCAGTTCGGCGGCAAGGTCGGACAACTGAACCCGGTCGTTGACGCCGGCGACCAGTGCGGCGTCGTCGACGTGCTTGGCGTGCACGACCTGGCCGTCTCTCCGCACGATCGAGATGACGTCGGTCAGATACAGCTCGTGCTGGGCGTTGTTCGACGAGAGCCGGCTCAGCGCCGAGCGCAGGGCGGCGATGTCGAAGGCGTAGATGCCGGCGTTGACCTCGCGGATGGCGCGCTGCTGCGGGGTGGCGTCGGTCTCCTCGACGATCGCGATGACCTCGCCGTCCTGGGTGCGCAGGATCCGGCCGTAACCCGTCGAGTCCGCGACCGTGGTCGTCAGGACGGTGACCGCCGCCGACTGTCGGCGATGGCTGGCGATCAGATCGGCCAGCGTCTCGGCGTCGAGCAGGGGAATGTCACCGGAGGTGACCACAACGGTGCCGTCGAAGTCCTCCGGCAGTGCAGACAGCCCGCACAGCGCCGCATGCCCGGTGCCCAGTTGTTGCTCCTGAACCGCCAACTCGACGGTGCGGCCGAGGCTCTCGGCGATCGTGCCGACCACCGGAGCGATGCGTTCGCGGTCCTTGCCGAGCACCACCACCAGATGCTGCGGGGCGACCTTGGTGACCGCATGCAATGCGTGCGAGAGCATGCTGCGCCCGCCCAGGGCGTGCAGAACTTTCGGGGTGTCCGAACGCATTCTGGTGCCCGCGCCGGCGGCCAGCACCACGATGGCGGAGTCAGTGGTGGTCATGGGAACCTCCCCGTCATTGCGGACCGCCGAGTGTGCGGTTTCGTACGCGACGCGCCGATCTGACCGTACCTATCCGCACAGTCGTGGCCTGCCCCGCTGCCAATGGTCGCTCGGCAAGCCTCGCTCCGCTGCCAATGGTCGCTCGGCAAGCCTCGCTCCGCTGCCAATGGTCGCTCGGCAAGCCTCGCTCCGCTGCCAATGGTCGCTCGGCAAGCCTCGCTCCGCCGCCAGGACTCGAACCTGAACTATCTGAACCAAAATCAGAGGTGCTGC
>SYAB01000162.1 GCA_005787665.1 Actinomycetota bacterium | reverse complement strand
TCGGTTCCCGGGCAGGCGGCCTACAACTCCGCCAAATTCGCCGTCCGCGGCTTCAGCGAGGCCCTGCGGGTGGAGATGGTCCTAGCCCGCCACCCGGTGAAGGTCACCACCGTGCACCCGGGCGGCATCAAGACCGCGATCGCCCGCAACGCCACCACAGCCGAGGGGTTGGACCAGGCCGCGATGGCGGACTGGTTCGACAAGATGGCCCGCACCTCCCCTGAGCGGGCGGCCCAGATCATCCTGGACGGGGTGGCCAAGAACAAGGCGAAGGTGCTCGTCGGCGCGGACGCCAAGATCCTCGACGGCTTCGTGCGCGCCAGCGGATCGGGCTACCAGCGCGTCCTGACCATGATGGCCGGACGCTTCATGCCGCGGATGCGCTGACCTCAGCGCCCCAGCGGGTTTTCTGCCAGCCACTGCTCGGCCACCGACCGCGGATCCGCGCCGTCGTCGACCCGGGCGAGCATCTGCACCAGTGCCGCGGTGTCGAGTACCCCGGCGATCTCGTTGACGGCCCGCAGCTGCATCTCGTCGAGTTCGTTGCGACGGAACAGCGCGACGACGTTGTCGGCGCGCAGCAGCGCCGGCTTGCGGTCGACGAGGACGATGACGTCGGAGGGGACGGCGGTGTCGGCGGTCGTGGTCCAGGCCGCGGCGATCGATCCCGCCCGCAGCGCATCGAAAAGCATGGGCCTCGTACCGAACTCGCGTGCCGTGCCGAGGCGACAGTCCCCGACGGAGTCGGGGGTGTCCGATCCCGTCGGGGCGCCGACCTCCCCCCGCGGGCAGTCACGGACCAATGCGCTCAGGTCCCGGCTGCCCCACCGGTCGGCGGTCCTCCCGGTGACCGCCAGGGCGGCCTTGTCCTCCGCGGCGACCGCGTAGTCCGCGGCGGCGACACCTTCCGGAAGTGCGCCGGCCAGCGCCCGGTAGACCTGCGGGGCCGACCGGGCCTCGGAGTCGGGGTCGAACCTCTCCAGCAGCCGGCCGGTGAAACCCGTTGTCACACTGACTTTCCCACCGTCCAGCTCGTCAAGAGGGTCATCGGAGACCTCGATGCGGGCCGCTGTGCCGTAGTAGCGCAGGCCGGCCGCGTAGATGTTGGCCAGCAGCAGGTTCTGCGGGTCGGCGGACGCCCCGACGGCCAGCGCAGGTCCGGAGCCGGGAGCGCCGCAGGAGACTGCGAGCACCGTCACCACGGGCAGCAGTCGGGCGATCACCGCCCCGATCACACCTCGGCGGCGGCGGCCACCGCCGCGGCGACCGCCGGTCCGACCCGCGGATCCAGTGGGCTGGGCACGATGTGATCGGGGGCGAGGTCCTCGCCCACCACCGAGAAGATCGCTTCGGCGGCAGCCACTTTCATTGCCTCGGTGATACGCCGGGCACCGGCGTCGAGCGCTCCGCGGAAGACTCCCGGGAAGGCCAGCACGTTGTTGATCTGGTTCGGGAAGTCGCTGCGGCCGGTGGCGACGATGGCGGCGTACCGCTTGGCGATCTCCGGGTGGATCTCGGGGTCCGGATTCGAACAGGCGAACACGATGCTGTCGGGCGCCATCGCAGCGATGATCTCCTCCGGCACTTTCCCGGCGGACACCCCGAGGAAGACGTCGGCTCCCGCCAGCGCCTCGGCGACGCCGCCGGTGCGGCCGTCGGGGTTGGTGCGGGTGGCCAGTTCGGCCTTGACCGCGTTCAGGTCGTCGCGACCGGCGTGCACGATGCCGCGGGAGTCCACCAGGGTGATATCGCTCAGCCCGGCCTCCATCAGGATGTTGGCGCAGGCGACCCCGGCCGCGCCGGCACCGGAGATCACCATCTTCAGCGAGCTCATCTTGCGGTCGAGAACCGCGGTCGCACCGAGCAGCGCGGCCAGTACCACGATCGCGGTGCCGTGCTGATCGTCGTGCATGACCGGGCAGTCCAGCGCCTCGATGACGCGCCGTTCGATCTCGAAGCAGCGGGGGGCGGAGATGTCCTCGAGGTTGACCGCGCCGAAGGTGGGCCGCAGCTTGACCAGGATGTCGACGATCTCGTCGGGGTCCTTGGTGTCCAGCACGATCGGGATGGAGTCCAGGCCGGCGAAGGTCTTGAACAACGCCGACTTTCCCTCCATCACCGGCAGCGAGGCCGACGGCCCGATGTCGCCGAGGCCGAGCACCGCGCTGCCGTCGCTGACCACCGCCACCAGGCGGTGCGCCCAGGTGTAGCGGGCCGCCAGCGTGTGATCGGCCGCGATCGCACGGCTCACCTGCGCCACCCCGGGGGTGTAGGCGATCGACAGCGCCCGCTGGGTATCGAGCGGCGCCTTCAATTCGACCGACAGCTTTCCGCCGACGTGGGCAGCGAAGATCTCCTCGTCGTCGATGACGAGATGGGGGGCAGGCACCGTTTCAGACACGGCGTCAGGGTACTCGACCGTCCCGGCCGCTCCGCGGCATCGGCCCTGCACCGGGGGTCTGGGCGCGTAGCATCTGCGCGCATGGCGTCCTTCCGCCCACGACCTCCGGCGCTGCTGGGAATCAATCGCGGCCGTGCCCTCGACATGGACGTCCGACGTATCCCGGTCCCGGTGTCCGACGCCGTGGTCGACTGTGCGGTGTACTGCGCCGGGGCGCGGCTGCCCGGAAAGTACAGCCACGCCGGTGCCCTGAAGAAGGTGCACGAGTTGGAGGCCGCAGGCCAGGAGGCGTTCGTCTGGATCGGTCTGCACGAGCCCGACCACAAACAGATGCAGTCGGTGGAGCAGACCTACCAGTTACATCCGCTGGCGGTCGAGGATGCGGTGCACGCCCACCAGCGCCCCAAGGCCGAGCGCTATGACGACACCCTCTTCCTGGTGCTCAAGACGGTCAACTACGTCCCGCACGAGTCGGTGGAAGTGGCCAACGAGATCGTCGAGACCGGCGAGATCATGGTGTTCGTCGGACGTGATTTCGTCATCACCGTCCGTCACGGTGACCACACCGGCCTCGCCGACCTGCGCCACCGGCTCGAGGCCGACGGCACGGCTCTGACGCTGGGCCCCTACGGGGTGATGCATGCGATCACCGACCACATCGTCGACACCTACCGCTGGGTGACCGCGGCGATGGAGTCCGACGTCGACGCGATCGAGGAGAACACCTTCTCCCCCGCCAGCAAGACCGACATCGAGCCCATCTACCTGCTCAAGCGCGAGGTGGTCGAACTGCGCCGGGCGGTGTCCCCGCTCACCGACGACCTGGAGTGGCTCAACAACGAGAATCAGGACCTGCTGTCCAAGGAGGTGCGCCGCCAGATGCGCGACGTCCTGGACCATCAGATCCTGGCCGCCGACCGGATCGCCGAGTACGACGAGATGCTCTCGGCCCTGGTCCAGGCCGCCCTCGCCAAAGTCGGGATGCAGCAGAACCAGGACATGCGCAAGATTTCGGCGTGGGCCGCCATGGCCGCGGTGCCGACCGCGATCGCCGGGATCTACGGGATGAACTTCGAGAACATGCCCGAGTTGACCTGGACGTGGGGATATCCCGCGGTGCTGTTGCTGATGGTGACGATCTGCTCGTTCCTCTACCGGACGTTCCGCCGCAACCACTGGCTGTAAGAACGGGCAGGGTCAGCCGGGCCGGGCCGCCGGGCGCCTCGGGTCCCGGACGTCCACACCGTCATCAACCCAGGCCTGACGCATCGCTGCCGCCCCCTTGAGTCGGACCCAGGCCCCCTCGGTCTGGGTGATGGGCACCGCCGAGAGGAACCGCACCGGATCGCGCGGCGCCTGCAGTGGCAGGGCGGGGATATCTGAATCCCCCAGCAGCACCGCGGTGAACGGCGCATCGGTCCACAGCGGCCCGGACAGGTCGACCAGTGCATCGGGGACGAGCACGACACCGTCGACGGCCGGGGTCGCCGCCAGCACGGCGACGCTGCGGGCCAGACCGGAGGTGGGGGTGGTGGCGCGCAGACTCATGACGATCTCCGCGCGCGGGCCGCGCAGCGGGTCGGCGACCACCGCGCCCGCGTCGGTCATCGGATATCGCGCGCAGCCCAGCGAGACATAGTGGTAGACGCCGCGGACGACGCCGTCACCACCGGGGCGCGGGTCGGGGCCGAACCTCAGCACGTCGATGCGTTCCACTCCCAGGAAGGTGACGCTGGCGACGTCGGGCTCGGAGTCGATTCCGATACCGGCGTAGTGGGCGATCAGATGATCCCTGAGCTGCCCCAGCGGCGCACTCACGCGGTGAGGTTCACCCCGGTGTCAGCATCGAAGACGTGCAGTTTGGTGGCGTCCAGGGCAAGTTCGACGGTCGCCCCGGTCGCCGCCGCAGAGTCGGCGGAAACCCTTGCCACATAACGGGCTTCACCGCCGACAGAGTCGGCCGCCAGCTCGGCGAGGTGGGCCGAGTGGGCGCCGTCCGAGCCGGTGGAGAAGTAGACGTACTTGTCGGCTCCGAGTGACTCGACCAGATCGGCGCGCACCCCGAACGTCAGCGACCTGGCCCGCTCGGCGGCGTCGATCAGGGCCGCGTCCTCGAAGTTCTCCGGTCGGACTCCCACGATGACGTTGGCCGGCCGGGCGTGGCGACCCAATGCGCTGCGCGCGGTGTCGCCGAGTATCACCTGCCCGAACGGCAGCCGCAATCCGGCCTCGGTCACCGCGGCGGGGAAGAAGTTCATCGCCGGGGAGCCGATGAAACCCGCGACGAAGAGGTTCGCCGGACGGTGGTACAGCTCATCGGGCGTGCCGACCT
>SYAB01000161.1 GCA_005787665.1 Actinomycetota bacterium | reverse complement strand
GTCGCCTCGCCGTGCGGGTTGAAATAGTAGGACCGTGCGTTGGAGCACGGGCCCACCGCGAAGACGGTGTCGGCCACCTGATCGGTCATCTGGTCGAGGAACCGCGCGTTGGCCTCCTCGGTGACCTCGACGGTCTGCGCGCCCCTGCGGTCGGCCTCCCGCAACAGACGGTCGATGATCCGCATCTGGTATTCCATGGTGTTGAAGAAGTTCAACCCGATGAACGCATAGGGGCTGGCCAGGCTGAAGTAGTTGGGGAAGTACGGGACCGAGATCCCGTGATAAGCCTGGAACCGGTTCTCCCGCCACCATTTCCCGAGGTTGCGGCCACCGCGCCCGATGATCTCGATGGCGGGGATATTGGCCTCCCACAGGTCGAACCCCGTTGCCAGGACCAGGGTGTCGATCTCGGTGCGGGTGCCGTCGCGGGCCACGATGGCATGCGGTTCGATGTGCTCGATACCGCTGCTCTGCAGGTGCACGTTCGGTTGGGTGAAACTGCGGTAGTAGCTGTTGGAGAAGGTCGGGCGCTTACAGCCGAAGTCGTAGTCGGGGGTCAGCTTGCGACGCAACTCCGGATCCCGCACGACGAGGAACCGATACAGCTTGGACACGTCGGAGGCACCGATGTTCAGCCGCCGGAACAGCAACTGACGGTGGTGCAGGACGACGTAGTTGAAGAACTCGTAGATGGCGTCGGTGACCGCGCGGACCGCACGCTGCGCCAGCGGAATCCGGGCGAAAAGCCGCTTGACGCCCTCGGGGTAGCGGAAGTCCACCTTCGGCACGACGTAGATCGCGGTGCGTTGATAGACCGTCAGATCGCCGGCCGTCTTGGCCAGTTCGGGGATCAGTTGAACGGCGGTCGCGCCGGTCCCGATCAGGCCGATCCGCCGCCCGGCCGGATCGAACTCGTCGTCCCACGCGGTGGTGTGGATGACCGTGCCCTCGAAGCTGTGGATCCCGGGAATCTCCGGGGTGTGTGGCTGGGACAGAAAGCCGGTGGCGGTGATGAGGAACCGGGCGCTCAAGGTCCCGCCGTCGGCCAGCGCCACCCGCCACAACGCCGCGTCCTCGTCCCACCGGGCGCCCTCCACCGCGGTGTTGAACCGGATGTGGCGTCGGACGTCGTACTTGTCGGCCACGTCGTCGGCGTACTGCTTGATCTCGGCACCGGTGGAGAACAGCCGTGACCAGTTCGGGTTGGGTTCGAAGAAGTAGGAGTAGGTGGTCGTCGGCACGTCGCAGGCCAGGCCCGGGTAGTGGTTGACGTACCAGGTGCCGCCCAGGTCGTCCTGCCGGTCGAGGAGCACGAAGTTCTCATACCCGAGGCGCTTGAGTTGGATCGCCGCGCCGATGCCCCCGAAACCCGCCCCGACGATGATCGCGTCGAAGTTCTGCTCGGTCATTCCCCGACGGTACCCGACCTAGCCGCCCGCGCTGAGACGCAACGTGGCATCGACCGCCAGCGCCGGAACATCGAGGACCTTGGACCCTAAATCGTGCCGCGCGCCGCTGATCTCGACGATCTCGGTCGGTGCGGCGATGAGGGCGGCGGCGGTCCGCAACTCCGGGACGGCGCCGAACGGGTCGGAACTGCCGTGGGTGAACACCGTCGGCACGGTGATCGACCCGAAGTGCCCGGTGCGCAGGCGTTCCGGCTTCCCGGGCGGGTGCAGCGGGTAGGAGAACAGGGTGAGGGCGGTGGCCGCGGTGGGGTCGGCCGCGACCGCCATCGAGGTCAGCCGTCCCCCGTAGGAGTGGCCTCCGACGATCACCGGCAGACCGCCGAACCGGGCGCGCACCGCCGCGATGGCGTCGGCCACGCCGGCCTGGTCGGCCGCCGCCGAACCGGGCGGCGGTCCGGTGGCCCGGCGGCGCCGGTAGGGCAGGTTGTAGCGGACGGCGAACCAGCCTTGCGCCGCCCACTGCTCGCAGATCCGGATCAACAGCGGCGAGTCGCGGCTGCCACCCGCGCCGTGGGTGAGCATGACCACCCCGGCCGGGGCGCCGACCGGCCGGTGCGCGACGCCGCCGATCGCTTCGAGGTCCATGTCGTTGCCCTTAACGGTTGGGGTGGTGCAGCCGGAACAGCGCCGACACCGGCCCGCGCCCGGCGCCGAGTGGGTAGGCCGCCCGCAGGCACTCGGTGACCCAGGCCTTGGCGAATCCGACCGCCTCCGGCATCGGCAGGCCGTGTGCGAGCGCAGCCGCGGCGGCCGCCGCCAGGGTGTCCCCGGCGCCGTGGTCGTGGGTGGTGTCGATGCGCGGAGCGTCGAACTCGTGGAAGTCACTGCCGTCGTACAGCAGGTCGGTGCTGCGCGCCGAGGAGCGCAGATGCCCGCCCTTGACCAGCACCCATCGTGGGCCCAGATCGTGCAGGGCGCGTGCGGCCGCGCGCTGGGAGGCGGTGTCGATCACCTCGATCCCGACGAGCAGTCGGACCTCGTCGAGGTTGGGGGTGACCAGACTCGCCAGCGGGAAGAGCGTGCCCCGCAGGGTGTCCAGCGCCGGGGGATTCAGCAGCGGGGCGCCGTGCATGGACGCGCAGACCGGGTCGACGACGAACGGCACCGTCGCGGCCAGGCCCAGGTCCTGCCAGCATCCGGCGACGGTCTCGATGATCGCCGCGGACGCCAGCACTCCGCTCTTGGCGGCCTGGACACCGATATCGGTGCTCACGGCCTCGATCTGGCCGGCGATGACGTCCACCGGAATCTCGTGAAAAGCCCTGACACCCAGTGAGTTCTGCACCGTGACCGCCGTCACCGCCACCAGCGCATGCACTCCCAACAAGGCGAAGGTCCGCATGTCGGCCTGTAGGCCCGCGCCGCCACCGGAATCCGAACCGGCGATACTGAGGACTCGCGGCGGAGTCCGGCCGGGCGGGGTCAGAGGCAGCAGTGTCACGGTCAACTCCCGCGGGGATCGAAGCCCTCACGCTAGCAGCGCGAGGTAGTTTGAGATTGCCATGCCTGCCGAACTCTTCAATCGCCAGATCGTTCTGCGCCGCCGTCCGCACGGTCTGGTCGGGCCGCAGGACACCGAACTGCTGTGCGCGCCGGCCCCCCGCCCGGCCGAGGGCGAGGCGTTGCTGCGTACCACCTATGTCGGCCTGGACGCCGCCGTGCGGACCTGGCTCGACGACCGGCCCGGCTACCTTCCGCCGGTCGGCATCGGCGAGGTGATCCGCGCGGCCGGCGTCGGCGAGGTGGTCGAAAGTCGTTGCGGGGCATATCGGGTCGGTGACATCGTCACCACGCTGACCGGATTCCAGGAGTACGCGATCATTCGCGACGACGTGTTCAGCACACCGATTCCCGGGGAGCGGGACCAGCGGGCCATCATGAGCGTCTACGGCTCGGGCGGGGCCACCGCCTACTTCGGGATGACGGAGGTCGGCCGGCCCGGGCCGGGCCAGACCGTCGTGGTGTCGGCAGCCGCCGGCGCCACCGGGTCGATCGCCGGGCAGGTCGCCCGGATCGCCGGTGCCCGGGTGGTCGGCATCGCCGGCGGGGCGCACAAGTGCCGAGTCGTCGTGGAGGACTTCGGTTTCGACGCGTGTATCGACTACAAGAACGAGGACGTCAGCGCGGCACTGAAGCGGCTGTGTCCCAAGGGGGTCGATGTCTACTACGACAACGTCGGAGGCGAGATCCTCAACGCGGTGCTCGGTCGACTGGCGCCCAAGGCGCGGGTCGTGCTGTGCGGGGTGATCTCGAGTTACCTGACCGGGGAGCATCCCGGACCGTCCAATTACGTCAACCTGCTTGCCCGGACCGCATCGATGCAGGGCTTCAACGCCCTGGAGATGTGGGACCGGTTCGACGAGGCTTTCGAACACCTCCGGCGCTGGGGACGCGAGGGTGTGCTGGTCCACCGGGAGACCGTGTTCGACGGCCTGGAATCGTGCGTGGATGCCCTCAACGGACTGTTCACCGGGGTCAACATCGGCAAGATGCTGGTCAAGGTCGGCTCTCCCACCGTCGAGTGAGCCTCCCCGTGGACCGGTACTCGCGCGGAATCTGCGAGATTGCGCACGGGACGCTAACGGAGGTCGATCAGCACCGGCGCGTGGTCGCTGGGTGATCCGATCCGGTTCTTGCCGGTTTTGCGCTCGTCACGGGCGATCTCGGCGTGCACTACGCGGCCGGCCAGTGCCGGTGAGGCAAGGATGAAGTCGATCCGCATGCCTTCGCGCCGGGGGAACCGCAACTGGGTGTAGTCCCAGTAGGTGTAGGTGCCGGGTCCCGGTGTGAAGGGCCGCACCACGTCGGCGAACGACGTCTCGATGGAACGGAAGGCGGCCCGTTCGCCGTCGGTGACGTGGGTGCTGCCCTGGAAGAGGGCGGGATCCCAGACGTCCTCGTCGGTCGGCGCGATGTTCCAGTCGCCCGCCAGGGCGATCTGGGCGTCGGGGTCCTGCTGCAGCCAGGATTGTGCCGTGTTATCCAGCGCGGCAAGCCATTCCAGTTTGTAGCGATAATGCGGATCCGTCACGGTGCGGCCGTTGGGCACATACAGGCTCCATACCCGGACACCGCCGCAGGTCGCCCC
Organism: Actinomycetota bacterium; assembly: GCA_005787665.1. The sequence goes on along the minus strand of SYAB01000161.1, from coordinate 10,215 downwards.
GATGGCCCGCGCCTCGTCCGTCCCGTCCCACATCGGCTGGCCGTCGAACCCGGTCTGCACGTCCTGCACTCCGACGCGTGAGGCGATCGCGACCCCGTTCCACTGGCTGTGTCCGTGCTGGACCACCTCGTAGCCCGCACCCAGGAACGGCATGGCCGGGAACTGGTCGTCGGAGCACTTGGTCTCCTGCATGGCCAGGACGTCGATATCGGCCCGTTGCATCCAGTCCACCACCCGGTCGACCCGGGTGCGGATGGAATTGACGTTCCACGTTGCCACCCGCACCGCAGTCGCTCCCATCAGTGCCCGAACGGATCGGCTACCTCGCCGGGCATCCACGACAGGCCCGGCACACCCCACCCGTGAGACTTGACCGTCTTCTTGGCGGCCCGCGCGTGCCGGCCGATCAGCCTGTCCACATAGAGGAATCCGTCGAGGTGCCCGGTCTCGTGCTGCAACATCCGGGCGAACAACCCGGTGCCCTCCAGGGTCACCGGATTTCCGTCGGCGTCGAGTCCGCTGACCTTCGCCCACTTCGCCCGGCCGCACGGGAACGACTCGCCCGGGACCGACAGGCAGCCTTCGTCGTCCATCTCCGGGTCGGGCATCGTCTCGGGAATCTCGGAGGTCTCCAGCACCGGGTTGACCACGACGCCCCGGCGCCGGGTCGGCTTTCCGACGTCCTCGGCGCAGTCGTAGACGAACACCCGCAGTCCCACCCCGATCTGGTTGGCCGCTAAGCCGACTCCGTTGGCCGCATCCATGGTCTGGTACATGTCGGTGATCAGGTCGACGACCTCCGCTGGCAACGCCCCTCCCGGTTCGACGGTCACCGGTGCGGTCGGGTTGTGCAGGACGGGATCGCCGAGGATCACGATGGGTCGGACTGCCATGGACGGCAAGCTTAAAGAGCGTCCGACGCGCGGGGACCGGTGACGTCCCAATCCGTGCCGGCGTGATTGAATGACCACCGAACCACAGGAATGTCATTTCCCCCGTCGAAAGGCCCACGAATCGAATGGACGGCGCCATGGCACGGGCCGAACGGTCGATCGACGATGCCGAACTTCCCGAGGGGCTGAGCCGCCGCGAGTACGACATCCTGGCCTTCGAGCGGCAGTGGTGGAAGTACGCCGGGGCGAAAGAAGACGCCATCAAGGAGCTGTTCTCGATGTCGGCCACCCGCTACTACCAGGTGCTCAACGCACTGGTCGACCGGCCGGAGGCGCTCGCCGCCGACCCGATGCTCGTCAAGCGTCTGCGCCGGCTGCGCGCCAGCCGCCAGAAGGCCCGCGCCGCCCGGCGGCTGGGCTTCGAGTTTCCCTGACGTCACGGTTTACAGTTGGCCCGATGAACGAGCGCGTCCCCGATTCCTCCGGGCTCCCCCTGCGCGCCATGGTCATGGTGCTGCTGTTCCTCGGTGTGATCTTCCTGCTGGTCGGTTTCCAGGCAATGGGATCCCGCGGCGAGTCCGCCGATGACACGGCCACCAGGATGACCACCACGACGACGACCAAGCCACCGGCGCCGAAATCCGATGTGCGGGTCTACAGCGTTACCGCCGACGAGCCCGCCGCCACCCGGACCGCAGATCGGCTGCGTGAAGCCGGTTGGAACGTCACCGAGGCGGCCCTCATCGAGGCGGGCGGCGTCGAGGCCACCACGGTCTATTTCGGCAAAGCCGAAGGTGAGCAGGCCGCCGCGGAGGCGGTCGGGGCCGTGCTCGAAGCCCCGGTGGCGCCGCGGATTCCCGAGATCGCCGAGCAGCCACCCGGCGTGATCGTGTTGGTGACGGGATAGTCCGCGTTAGGCTGGGCCGCATGCGAAAGTGCGCCGTCCTGCTGCTGGCTGCCCCCCTCGCGCTGAGTGCCTGCGCGCCCGACGAACCGATCGCCTCCGAGCCGGGCACCACGCCGTCGGTATGGACCGGTGCGGCGGCGCCGCCGGAGGGCCACGGTGGATCCCACGGTGGATCCCATGCCGGATCCACACCGGCGGTACCGGCCGATACCCTGACCGCCCAGATCAACGGGCCGGACGGAACCCAGATCGCCGCGGCCACCATCGAATTCACCGACGGGTTTGCCACGGTGACCGTGGCGACCACTGCGCCGGGCAAACTCACCCCGGGCTACCACGGTCTGCACATCCATGACGTCGGTAAGTGCGAGGTCAACTCGGTGGCCCCCACCGGCGGCACACCCGGGGACTTCCTCTCGGCCGGGGGGCACCTGGACGCCGGCGGCAAGGACGGTCACCCGAACCACAGCGGCGACCTGTCGTCCTTGCAGGTCCGCGGGGACGGGTCGGCGATGCTGGTGACGACCACGAACGACTTCGACAGGCCGGACCTGCTGGACGGCGACGGAACGGCCTTCATCATCCACGAGAACCCCGATAACTTCTCCAACATCCCCCCCGACCGCTACCAGCAGGCCAACGGCGCTCCGCCGCCGGACGAGACCACGCTGGCCACGGGCGACGGCGGCAAGCGGGTCGCCTGCGGTGTCATCCGTACCGGCTAGGCTCGACTTCGCGGGCTCCCCCCGGCCGACGCTGGGAGTCGAATGGGAGTTCGCCCTCGTCGACGCCGGCACCCGCGACCTCAGTAACGAGGCGGCCGCGGTGATCGCCGACATCGGGGAGACGCCGCACGTGCACAAAGAGTTGCTGCGCAACACCATTGAGCTCGTCACCGGGGTCTGCGACACCGTCCCCGAGGCGATGGCCGATCTGCGGGGCACCCTGATGTCGACCCGTGAGGCGGTCCACGATCGCGGGATGGATCTGTTCTGCGCGGGCACCCACCCGTTCGCGAAGTGGTCGAACCAGAAGCTCACCGATGCTCCCCGGTATGCCGAGTTGATCAAGCGCACGCAATGGTGGGGCCGGCAGATGCTGATCTGGGGGGTGCACGTGCATGTCGGGGTGTCCTCGGCCCACAAGGTCATGCCGATCATCTCCGCGCTGCTCAACCATTACCCGCACCTGCTGGCGCTCTCGGCGTCGTCGCCGTTCTGGGCGGGTCAGGACACCGGCTATGCCAGCAACCGGGCGATGATGTTCCAGCAGTTGCCGACCGCCGGCCTTCCCTTCCAGTTCCAGACCTGGCGGGAGTTCGAACGGTTCGTCCACGATCAGAAGACCACCGGGATCATCGACCACGTCAACGAGATCCGTTGGGACATCAGGCCGTCGCCCCATCTGGGCACCGTCGAGATCCGGGTGTTCGACGGGGTGTCCAATCTGCGCGAACTCGCCGCACTGGTGGCCCTGACACACTGCCTCGTCGTCGATCTGGACCGCCGGCTCGACGCGGGCGAGCAACTCCCGGTGATGCCGCCGTGGCATGTGCAGGAGAACAAGTGGCGCGCCGCCCGCTACGGCCTGGACGCGATCATCATCCTCGACGCCGACAGCAACGAGAAGCTGGTCACCGAGGACCTCGACGATCTGCTGACCCGACTGGCACCGGTGGCGGACTCGCTGCACTGCGCCGAGGAACTGGCCGCGGTCGCCGACATCCCGCGTCGGGGCGCGTCCTATCAGCGCCAGCGTCGGGTGGCCGCGGCCCACGGCGGTGATCTCCGTGCGGTGGTCGACGCGCTCGTCGCCGAGCTGGATGTCTAGGAGGACACCATGATTCGCAGGACCGCCGTCCTACTGCTGGCCGCCGGGGTCACGCTGGCGGCCGGGTGCAGCCGGGCCGTCGACGGCACCCCGACCGCGACGCCTGGCCAGGCCGGAACCGGAGCCAACGGCGCGGCCCTGCTGGACACCACCTGTCGGGAGTACGTCGAGATGGGTGAGGCCACCCGACGGCAGGTCATCGCCGCGATCGGCGAGGACGGCAACCAGTTGGTCGCCGCCAACCCCGATCTGTGGGTGGGGGTTGCCGCGGCGCTGTGCACCTTCACCGACCAGAGCGCCCCCGTGCGCGACGTCGTCACGGGCGGTATCCGGTAGTGACCGCCCGCCCGATGTTTCCGCTGCAGTCGGCCCTGTTACCGGGCGAGACGCTACCGTTGCGGATCTTCGAGCCCCGCTACTCCCAGCTGGTGCGGGACTGCCTGGCCGCGCCCGACCCCGCATTCGGCGTGGTGCTGATCAGTCGTGGCATGGAGGTCGGCGGCGGGGACACCCGTAGCGATGTCGGGGCGCTGGCCCGTATTGCCGAGCACGCCGACCTCGGGGAGGGCCAATACCAACTGCTGGCTCCGGTGGGGGAGCGGATCCGGGTGCTCCGCTGGCTGCCCGACGACCCCTATCCGCGGGCCGTCGTGGAACCCTGGCCCGACGAGCCCGGGCCGCCGGTGGGTGCTGAACAGATCGGCGATGTCATCGACCGGATCCAGGGGCTTTACCAGCGGGTGGCGGCAGTCCGGGGCATCCAGTTGCGGCCCGACGCACTCGCCGTCGACGCCGACACCGCCGACGACCCGTCCCGGCACCTCTACGCCTTGGCCGCTCGCGTCCCGATGGGACAGGCCGACCGGTACGCCGTACTGGCCGCGCCCAGCCTGGCCGACCGGGTCGGCGTTCTCACCGACGCCATCGAGACCGTCACGGCGATGGTCGAATTCCAGCTCTCGGAGGAGTGAGCTCAGCGGTCGGCCGCGAACGCCCGCAACGATTCCACCTGTTCCGGGTCCAGGGACGGGCGCACGTTCTCCCGGGCCGTGGCCACATCCGCGGCGGTGACGTCGGCGGCGTCGATGGAACGGCGCATGGCCGTCAGTGCGGCCTCGCGAAGCAGGGCCACGCAGTCCGCCGCGCTGTAGCCGTCCAAATCGGCGGCCAGCGCCTTGAGATCGACCTCGTCGCTGAGCGGCACTGACTTGCCGGCGGTCTTCAGGATCTGGAATCGGGCATCGGCGTCGGGCGGTTCGACGAACACCAGCCGCTCCAGCCGGCCCGGGCGCAGCAGCGCCGGGTCGATCAGATCCGGCCGGTTGGTCGCGCCGAGGACCACCACATCCCGCAATGGCTCGATACCGTCGAGTTCGGTCAGCAGAGCGGCCACTACCCGGTCGGTGACCCCCGAGTCGTGGCTCTGCCCGCGCCGTGGCGCGAGTGCGTCGATCTCGTCGAGGAACACCAGCGAGGGTGCGGAATCCCTTGCGCGGCGGAACAGTTCGCGAACCGCTTTCTCCGAGGACCCCACCCACTTGTCCATCAGTTCCGAACCCTTGACGGCGTGTACGCTCAGCCGGCCGGAACTTGCCAGCGCGCGTACCACGAACGTCTTGCCCGTTCCCGGCGGCCCGTAAAGCAGCACACCCCGCGGCGGGTCGACACCCAGTCGGGCGAAGGTGTCCGGGTGCTGCAACGGCCACAGCACCGCCTCGGTCAGCGCCTGCTTGGTCGCCACCATGTCCCCGACGTCGTCAAGGGTCACCGATCCGACCGCCACCTCCTCGGTGTTGGATCGGGACAGCGGGCGGATCACCGACAGCGCGCCGATCAGGTCCTGCTGGGTCAGCGCCGGGGGCTGTCCGTCCTCGCTGGCCCTGGCGGCCGCCCGAAGCGCTGCCTCGCGGACCAGTGCAGCCAGGTCGGCGCGTACGAAACCTGGTGTACGGTCGGCGATTTCGTCGAGGGTGAGGTCTTGCGCCGGCACATCCCGCAGCAGGACCTCCAGCAGTGCCTTGCGGGTGGCGCCGTCGGGGAGGCTCAGCCCGAGCTCACGGTCGCACAGGTCGGGGGCGCGCAGCCGGCGGTCCAGCGAGTCGGGCTGCTGAGAGGTCACCACGAGGGCGACCCCCGGTGCGGCGACCGCCTTGCGCAGTTCGGCGAGGATCATGGTGGCCACCGGTTCGGGCGGGTCGGGCAGCAGCGCGTCGACATCGGAGACCAGCAGCACTCCGCCGCCGTTCGTCACGTCGGCCACCGCGCGGGCCACCGCCTGCTGTCGTTCCCCGGCCGCCAGGGCGCCGGTGTCGGGACCGTCGAGTTCGACCAGACGACGGCCCGCGCACACCGCGCGCACCAGGCGGGCCTTACCCACCCCGGCCGGCCCGCTGATCAGGACGCCGAGGTTGGGTTTGGCGCCCAGCTTCTCCAGCAGTGCCGGTTCGTCCAGGGCGAGCTTGAGCCACTCGGTGAGCCGGCCGGCCTGCACATGCTGGCCTTTGAGGTCCTCGACACTGACCGGCGGTTCCTCCGGCCATTCGGTGGGCGGACTGACCGAGGCCTGGGCCCCGCTCGCCGGTGCGGCGTCCGCGGCGCCCTCCCCCCAGGTCACCGACGAATTCGGTTGCACCGAAACGGGACCGGCCGGATCGGTGCCGGTGACCGTCAGCAGTTCGGAGGTCCAGGTGATACCCACCGAGGTGGCCAGCGCGGCACTGGCGGCCGACGTCGAGGTCCCGGGACCCAGGTCCCGCGGCAACAACGACACGGTGTCGCCGACGGTGAGCACCTTGCCGAGCAGGGCCTGGCGCAGCGCGCCGGAGGCCACCGATCTGGTGGCCAGCGCCGAACCGCGCAGGGTCACCGATCGCGCGCCGTAGACCGTCACCGGCGACACCAGCACGCCCGCGTCCTCGCGCAGCCCGGCATTGGACAACGTGACGTCGTCGAGCAGTGCGGTGCCGGTCGGGGTGCCGGCCGGGGCCACCCCGACCACGGCCGCGGTGGTACGCGAGCCCATCAGCGACACCGCGTCCCACTCCCGGATCCCGAGCGCGGCGATCACCTCCGGGTGCAGGCGCACCACACCGCGCCGCGAATCCAGCGCCGCGGTGTTGAGTCGTGCGGTCAGCGTCAGGCTCTCGGCCATGTCAGCCTCCCGGCTTGCGCAGGCCCAGTCGGGCGGTGGATCGGCGGTGCGGGTGCTGGGCCCGCCGGGCTGCCCGACGGGCCGCGCGGCGTTGCTGCGGTTTGACGTCCCACGCCTCCGGCCGGGCCGCCACCCAGCGCTGGCTGCGGATCGTGAAGGGGATGATCAGCAGATAGCCCACGATGATGAGCAGCACCAGGATGTACGGGAACAGCAGCAGTCCCGCGGCGACCAGTGCCACCAGCCCGAGCAGGATGGGTGCGGCGTTGGCCGGCACCGACACCGACTTCAGGGCCAGCGTCGGGACCCGGCTCACCAGCAGTATCGAGTTGGCCGCAAGCCATGCGCAGACGAACCACGTCGAGGTCCACCAGCCCTGGCCGAACTGCAGCATCGCCGCCAGCGGTCCGATCGCGCCGACCGCGCCGCACGGCGCGGGCATTCCCACGAAGTACTCCCGGGTGTAGGCCGGGCGGGTGTCGTCGTCGAGCAGTGCGTTGAACCGGGCCAGTCGCAGCACGATGCACACCGCGTAGAGCAGCACGAAGATCCAGCCGACCGGCGAGTGTGGCAGCAGTGTCACGTACACGACCAGGGCCGGGGCGACGCCGAAGTTGACCGCATCGGCCAGCGAGTCGATCTCGGCGCCCATCGGGGACTGCGCGTGCAGCGCGCGGGCGATGCCGCCGTCGATACCGTCGAGCACCGCGGCGGCACCGATGAGGGCCAACGCGATATGCGGGCGTTCATCGAGTGCGAACTTGATCGAGGTGAGTCCGGCGCAGATCGCCAGCACGGTGGTGGCGCTGGGCAGGATGCGCAGCCCGCGGCGGGACTGGATCGGGATCCGGGGGCTCGTCACGGCAGTGTGGCCAACACGGTCTCGCCGGCCAGTGCGCGCTGACCCGACTCGATGAGCACCTCCGAGCCGGCCGGCAGGTAGGTGTCCAGCCGGGAGCCGAACCGGATCAACCCGTAGGTGTCACCGATGGCCACCCGGTCGCCGGCGTGCAGATCGCAGACGATGCGACGGGCGATGAGCCCGGCGATCTGTACGACGACCACCTGATGTCCCTCCGGCGTGCGGATCACGACGCTGTTGCGTTCATTGTCCGCACTGGCGGCCGGCAGGTCGGCGGAATGGAAGCGCCCGGGCCGATACTCGACGGCAAGCACCTCGCCGCCGACCGGGGTGCGCTGCACATGCGCGTCCAGCAGGGACAGGAAGATGCTGATTCGGGGCACCGGGTCGGGGGACAGACCCAGTTCGGCCGGCGGGGGCACGGTGTCGATCAGGCACACCTGGCCGTCGGCGGGGGCCACCACCAGGCCGGGCCGGGTCGGGGGTGTGCGCGGCGGGTGCCGGAAGAACCCCGCGTTCGCGCCCGCCGCCGCCAGGCCCGCACGACGGACCCAGCGGTGATTGCGGCCCAGGGCAGCCACCGCGACGCCGGCCGCGATGAACGGGAAGCCGGCCGGGTGAACGGGCGGGATCGAGGATCGGACCAGCGCGGCCAGCCGCTGCGGGCCGGACTCGTCGTGGTCATGGGGGCGTCTGGCCATCGGGCCGAGTCTAGTCGGGTGGCTCAGCCCAGGTCCCACACATCGACCCGCTGCCCGGCGGAGATATGGGTGACGTCCTCGGCGATGTCGAGCAGGCAGTTGGCCGAGGCCAGCCAGCGCAGATGGTGGGAGGCTGGCGGCCCGTAGCTGGTGACGGTGCCCGCGGCGGGGTCGTACACGCCGCGACGGAACTGCCGTTTGCCGCCCGGGGAGGTCAGCGACTCGCTGAGCACCGCGTTGCGCCGGGGGCGGTCCGGATCGGGCCGTCCCATCGCGGCGCGCAGGGCGGGCCGCAGAAACACCTCGAAGGACACCAGTGCGCTCACCGGGTTGCCCGGCAGGGTGACGATCGCCGGGCCGGTGGACCCGCCGATCCGACCGGCGCCCTGCGGCATGCCGGGCTGCATGGCGACCTTGACGAACTCCACCGCCGAGGAACCGAAGGCGTCCTTGACCACCTCGTAGGCTCCGGCGCTGACCCCGCCGGAGGTGATCACCAGATCGGCGCTACCGGCCAGGTCGTCGAGGAGGGCGCGGAACTGCCCGACATCGTCCCCGCAGGTGGCGATGTCGACCACGGTGGCGCCGGCCTCCCGCACCGCGGCGGCCAGCATGACGGCGTTGGACTCGTAGATCTGCCCGGGTTCCAGTGGGGTTCCGGGGGCCACCAGTTCGGAGCCGGTCGAGATCACCAGGACCCGCGGTGGCGGCACCACGGGCAATTCGGCCAGGCCAAGCGCGGCGGCCAGTCCCAGGGCGGCCGGCGTGATGACCCGGGCCCGGTGCAGGACGGTGGTCCCGGCGGTCACGTCCTCGCCGGCCCTGCGGATGTGCTGTCCTTCCCGGGCCGCCGTGCGGATGACGACGGAGGTCACGCCGCCGTCGGTCGCCTCTACCGGCACCACCGCGGTCGCACCGTCCGGTAGCGGCGCGCCCGTCATGATCCGGTGCGCGGTACCCGGAGCGAGCGCGAGCCGATCGGTGCGCCCGGCCGGAATGTCCTCGGCGACCGGAAGTTCCACCGGGTGGCCATGCTCCGCGCCGGCGACATCCTCGGCGCGCACCGCGTACCCGTCCATCGCGGAGTTGTCGAATACCGGTAGCGACAGCGGCGCGACCACATCCTCGGACAGCACCAGGCCCTGCGCCCGCGCCAGTTCGACCCGGGCCGGCGGCCGGCCGGTGATGAGGCCGGCGACGATGCGGCGATGCTCCTCGACGCTGCGCATCCGGTGTCAGACCGGGTAGGTGACGCCGGTCAGTTCCTCCGACACCGTCCACAGCCGCTTCTGGATCGCGACATCGCGGGACTGGGCGCTCGACGTGGCCAGCACGGGGTAGCCGCGCAGTTCCCGGAACCCGTCCGGGCCGTAGTACTGCCCGCCCTGAACGGCCGGGTCGGTGGCGGCCCGCAACGTGGGCAGCGCGCCCAGTTCGGAACTGTTGAGCAGCCTGCCGGAGAGCCAGCTGACCCCCGGCAGGCTTGCGCCGGGCACGTGCCGGACCAGTTCGGTGGCGGCCACGCCGGGGTGCGCCGCGACGGCGATCGTCTTGGCGCCCTTGGTCTTCGCCGCCGCCGCCAGGCGACGCTGCAGGTCGTAGGCGAACATCAGGTTGGCGAGTTTGGACTGACCGTAGGAGGCCACCCGGTCATAGCGGCGCCGTTCCCACTGCAGGTCCTCGAAGTCGATCTTTGCCTTGATGTTGTGCGCGATGCTGGCCACCACCACCACCCGTGATCCGTCAACGTCGAGCAGGTTCCCCAGGAGCAGACCGGTCAGGGCGAACTGGCCGAGATGGTTGGAGCCGAAGTGCAGTTCGAACCCAGCGGCGGTGGTCTGCTTGGGCGGGTACATCACCCCGGCGTTGTT
>SYAB01000160.1 GCA_005787665.1 Actinomycetota bacterium | reverse complement strand
GTTGACCACGCCCCAGTAGTCGACGTCCATCACCCGTTCGATGTCCTTGAACGGGGTGATGTCGACATCGCCGCTGTAGGCGATGCCGGCGTTGTTGTAGATCTGGTTGACCTTGCCGAAGTGGTTCTTGACCTCGTCGGCGTACAGCAGGAACGCCTCCCGTTCGGTGACGTCGATCCGATCGCTCTTGACCGGGGCGCCGATCGCCGTGAGGCGTTCCTCGGTGACCTTGAGACCCTCGGTGTCGACGTCGCTGATGGCCACCGACGCCCCGGACCGGCCCAGTTCGACGGCCAGCGCCTGTCCGATACCCGAACCGGCGCCGGTCACGACTGCCACCTTGCCGGCGAATCCCTGCATGAACGCTCCTGTGGGTGTCGAGATCGATCTGAAGGGTAACAGCGGGCAATAAGGTGCGTAACGCCGCGGCGGACCCCTACGATTCTCTGGTTATGAAGATGCGCCGTACCGCCGGTTCGCTGGTGCTCGCCGTCGGGCTCCTCAGCGGGGTTTTCGCTGCGCCCGCCCAGGCCGAGGAGCCGGTGGGCCCGGTGGGCAACGTCGACGATTTCCTGTCCACGATCGATCTGCTGGGCATCACCGGCATCGATCCGGGCAACGCCGTCGAGCTCGGTCAGTCGGTGTGCCCACTGCTGGCCGAGCGCGGTCAGAACACAGCCGACATCGCGGCCGAGGTGGCCGACACCATCGGCCGCCCCCTGGGAGCCGCGACCATGTTCACCGGGGCGGCGATCTCGTTCCTGTGCCCGAGGGCGCTGGAGAACGTCACCGACACGCTGTCCAACGGCAAGCCGCTGCTGCCGATCTTCGGCAACTGAGGCCCGGGCCGGCTATCCGCCGGCCATCTCCACGATCTCGTGGAACTCCAGGATGCCGCCCTGCCGACGGTGCGGGTTGGTCTCGAACACCGCGTCCAAGGCGTCGTCGGAATCGGCCCGCACGATAGAGTACCCGACGACGTCCCCGCCGCTGCCGGGGACGCTTCGGGTCGGGCCGCCGAAGTCGACGATGGCGTCGGCGACGTCATTCTTCCAATCCAGCCAGGCCTGATGTTCCGCCGGCGTCGGGCCGCCCGCCGGCGCCGGCGCGGAGCCGCTGACCTTGAACAACACCAGATACGTCGACATCGCGAACCTCCCTGGAATTTGCCTGCCAATCCGGGCGGCCTTGCCATTAGATAACGCGGCCGGCAACGGCGGCAATGGTTCAGTTCAGCGGCAAGGTCCGGATTCGGATGCGCCCAGCGTGCCCTAACGTTCGCCCCGCGCGGCGTGTCTGCGGGCCGACACGCACGCTCGCGGTAGCGGCGGGGGCGCCGGCGCCGGCGCGGCTTACCCGAAGGCCTCGTCGAGGATCTCCTGCTGCTCCACGGCGTGCACCTTCGACGATCCCGACGACGGCGCCGACATCGCCCGCCTCGAGATCCGCTTGATCCCGGTGAGTTTCTCGGGCAGCAACTCCGGCAGTTCGAGACCGAAGGTGGGCCAGGCGCCCTGGTTGGCCGGCTCCTCCTGCACCCAGAAGTACTCCCGGACGTTGGGGTACTCGTCGAGGGTGGCGTCAAGTCGCCGCTTGGGCAGCGGTGCGAGCTGTTCGATGCGCACGATGGCGACGTCCTCGCGGCCGTCCTTGGCCTTACGGGCCTCCAACTCGTAGTAGATCTTGCCGCTGGTAAGCAACATCCGGGTGGCCTTGGTGCGATCGCCGACGCCGTCGGTGTAGGCCGGCTCCTCCATGATCGAGCGGAACTTCTGCTCGGTGAAGTCGCGGATATCGCTGACGGCGGCCTTGTTTCGCAACATCGACTTCGGCGTGAAGACGATCAGCGGGCGGTGCACGCCGTCCAGGCCGTGCCGGCGCAGCAGGTGGAAGTAGTTGGCGGGGGTCGACGGCATCGCGATGGTCATCGAGCCCTCGGCCCACAGCTGAAGGAACCGCTCGATGCGCCCCGAGGTGTGGTCCGGGCCCTGGCCCTCATGCCCGTGCGGGAGTAACAACACCACATCGGAGAGCTGGCCCCACTTGGCCTCTCCGGAGCTGATGAACTCGTCGATGATCGACTGCGCTCCGTTGACGAAGTCGCCGAACTGGGCCTCCCACAACACGATTGCCTCGGTGTTGCCCACCGAGTACCCGTATTCGAAGCCGACGGCGGCGTACTCCGACAGCGGCGAATCGTAGATCAGGAAGCGACCGCCGTTGGGGGTGCCGTCCGGGTTGAGGGTGAGCAGGTCCAGCGGGGTGAACTGCGCCCCGGTGTGGGGGTCGATGATCACCGCGTGACGCTGGGTGAAGGTCCCGCGTTTGGTGTCCTGGCCGGACATCCGGATCAGCTTGCCCTCCGCCAGGAAGGTACCCAGTGCGAGCAACTCGCCGAACGCCCAATCCACCTTTCCCTCGTAGGCCATTTCGCGGCGCTTCTCCAGCACCGGCCTGACCCGGGGGTGCACGGTGAAGCCCTCCGGCACCGACAGGTGCGCGTCGCCGATCCGGGCCAGCAGCGCCTTGTCCACCGCGGTGGACATACCGCGCGGGATCATCTGCGCGGTCTCGACCGATTCGCTGGGCTCGGCGGCGTGCTTCTCCAATTCGCGGACCTCGTTGAAGACCTGCTCCAGCTGCCCCTGATAGTCGCGCAGGGCGTCCTCGGCCTCCTTGATGGAGATGTCGCCGCGTCCGATCAGCGCCTCGGTGTAGCTCTTGCGTACGCCACGCTTGGTGTCGATCACGTCGTACATCGCCGGGTTGGTCATCGACGGGTCGTCGCCCTCGTTGTGCCCGCGACGGCGGTAGCACAGCATGTCGATGATGACGTCCTTGTTGAAGGTCTCCCGGAAGTCCACCGCGAGCCGGGCCACCCACACGCAGGCCTCCGGAGCGTCGCCGTTGCCGTGGAAGATGGGCGCACCGACCATCTTGGCGACGTCGGTGCAGTACTCCGACGACCGGGAGTACTCCGGGGCGGTGGTGAACCCGATCGGGTTGTTGACCACGAGGTGGATGGTGCCGCCGGTGCGATACCCCTGCAGCAGCGCCAGGTTCAGCGTCTCGGCCACCACGCCCTGACCGGCGAAGGCCGCGTCACCGTGCAGCATCATCGGCACGACGGTGAAGTTCCGTGGCGCGCCGTCGGGGCCGACCCCGTCGATCATGTCCTGTTTGGCGCGCACCAGACCCTCGAGCACCGGGTCGACGGCTTCCAGATGCGACGGGTTGGCCACCAGCGACACCTCGATGTCGTTGTCGCCGAACATCTGGATGTAGTTGCCGGTCGCACCCAGGTGGTATTTCACGTCGCCGGAGCCGTGCGCCTGGGAGGGGTTCAGATTTCCCTCGAACTCGCTGAAGATCTGCGAGTACGGCTTGCCGACGATGTTGGCCAACACGTTGAGCCGGCCGCGGTGCGGCATGCCGATCACGACCTCGTCGAGGCCGTGCTCGGCGCACTGGTCGATGACCGCGTCCATCATCGGGATGACCGACTCTGCGCCTTCTAGCGAAAAGCGTTTCTGCCCGACATATTTGGTCTGCAGGAAGGTTTCGAAGGCCTCGGCGGCGTTGAGCTTGGACAGGATGTACTTCTGCTGGGCGACGGTCGGCTTGTCGTGGCGGACCTCGATCCGCTCCTGCAGCCAGCGTTGCTGCTCGGGCTCGAGGATGTGGGTGTACTCCACGCCGATGTGACGGCAGTAGGCGTCGCGCAGCACCGAGAGCACGTCGCGCAGTTTCTTGTGCTGCTTGCCGGCGAACCCGTCGACCTTGAACTCCCGGTCGAGGTCCCACAGCGTCAACCCGTGCGTCAGCACGTCGAGGTCGGGGTGCATCCGGAACCGGTTCTTGTCCAGTCGCAGCGGGTCGATATCGGCCATCAGGTGCCCGCGGTTGCGGTAGGCCGCGATCAGTTCGATGACCCGGGCGTTCTTGTCGACGATCGAGTCCGGGTTGTCGGTCCGCCAGCGCACCGGCTCGTAGGGGATGCCGAGGTCGAAGAAGATCTCGTCCCAGAAGTCGTCGTCGAGCAGCAACTGGTGGATGGTCCGCAGGAAGTCGCCGGACTCCGCACCCTGGATGATCCGGTGGTCGTAGGTCGAGGTCAGGGTGATCAGCTTGCCGACCCCGAGTTCAGCGATGCGCTCCTCGCTCGCGCCCTGGAACTCCGCCGGATACTCCATCGCCCCGGCGCCGATGATGGCGCCCTGCCCGGCCATCAGCCGCGGCACCGAGTGCACCGTGCCGATCGTGCCCGGGTTGGTCAGCGAAATGGTCACCCCGGCGAAGTCCTCGGCGGTGAGCTTGCCGTCGCGGGCCCGCCGGACGATGTCCTCGTAGGCCGCGACGAACTCGGCGAACTGCAGCGTCTCGCAGCCCTTGATCGCCGCGACGACCAACTGCCGCCCGCTCTTACCCTGCAGGTCGATCGCCAGACCCAGATTGGTGTGCTCGGGGGTGACGACGTGGGGCTTGCCGTCGATCTCGGCAAAGTGGCGGTTCATATTGGGGAACTTCTTGACCGCCGCCACGATGGCGTACCCGAGCAGGTGGGTGAAGGAGATCTTGCCGCCGCGGGTGCGCTTGAGGTGGTTGTTGATGACGATGCGGTTGTCGATCATCAGCGTGGCGGGAATGGCGCGCACGCTGGTGGCGGTCGGGACCTCCAGCGAGGCGTTCATGTTCTTGACGACGGCGGCGGCCGCGCCGCGCAGGACCTGGGTCTCCGCGCCGGCGGGCGGGGCGGTGGGCGCGGGTGCGGCCGGCGCGGGGGCCGGTGCAGCCGGTGTCGC
>SYAB01000159.1 GCA_005787665.1 Actinomycetota bacterium | reverse complement strand
GGCCCGGGGGTCGGGCCGGTGGCGGTCCGGGCGCACCTCGCCCCGCACCTCCCCGGACACCCGCTCGCCCCGGACCTGCCCGGCGGGGCGACGGTGTCGGCGGCTCCGTGCGGCTCGGCCTCCATTCTTCCGATCACCTGGGCCTATATCCGGATGATGGGTGCCACCGGGCTGCGCACCGCCTCGCTGGCCGCGATCGCGTCGGCCAACTACATCGCGCGGCGACTCGACGAGTACTACCCCGTGCTCTACACCGGTGAGAACGGGATGGTGGCCCACGAGTGCATCCTGGACCTGCGCCCGATCACCAAAGCCACCGGAGTCACCGTGGACGATGTGGCAAAACGTCTGGCGGATTATGGCTTCCACGCTCCCACGATGAGCTTCCCGGTGGCCGGAACGCTGATGGTGGAGCCCACCGAGAGCGAGAGCCTGGCCGAGGTGGACGCCTTCTGCGCGGCGATGATCGCCATCCGCGCCGAGATCGACAAGGTCGGATCGGGGGAATGGCCGGCTGAGGACAATCCGCTGCGCAACGCGCCGCACACCGCCGAATGCCTGCTGGTCGAGCACTGGGGTCACCCCTACACCCGCGAGCAGGCGGCCTACCCGCTGGGTAGGGGCTTCCGGGCCAAGGTGTGGCCCCCGGTCCGGCGTATCGACGGCGCCTACGGCGACCGCACTCTGGTGTGCTCCTGTCCACCGGTGGAAGCGTTCGCCGCTGCCGGGCGCGACTGATGCCCGGGGCGCTACCGGAACCGGTCCGGCGGTGGCGCGACGCGGGCCGGATGCTGCCGACCCGGAGCGGACGGGTATTAGTCCGCTCCGGGGACGGCAGGCCCGGTCCCGGGCACCCCACGCTGCTGCTGCTGCACGGGTTCCCCTCCAGCTCCTACGATTTCCGTGGCGTGACCGAGCGGCTGGGCGACCGACCCTGGCTGACCCTGGACTTCCTCGGCTTCGGACTCTCCGACAAGCCCCGCCCGCATCACTACAGCCTGTTGGAGCAGGCCGATATCGTCGAAGCCGTCATCGCCGATGCCGGGGTCGGCCCGGTGGTGCTTCTCGCCCATGACATGGGGACGTCGGTGGCCACCGAACTGCTGGCCCGTGACCTCCGCGGACGGCTGCCGTTCGAGTTGCAGCGGGCGGTACTGACCAACGGCAGCGTCATCCTCGAACGAGCCAGCCTGCGACCGATCCAGAAGATCCTGCGCGGACCCCTGGGGCCGCTGGCCGCCCGGCTCACCACCCGGCCGGGGTTCACCCGCGGCTTCGGCGCGCTGTTCGGCGACGCCCATCCGCTCACCGCGGCCGAGGCCCGCGCGCAGTGGTCCCTGCTGGCCCGCGACGACGGCCAGCAGATTCTGCACCTGTTGTCCGGCTATCTCAACGAGCGGGTGCAGTTCGCCCCGCGCTGGCACGGCGCGGTACGGGACTGGCCCAAGCCGCTGGCGTTCCTGTGGGCGACCGACGATCCGGTCGCCACCCCCGCAGTGCTGGCCGGTCTGCGCGACCTGAGGCCGCGGGCCGAGGTGGTCCAGTTGCCCGGAATCGGCCACTATCCGCAGATCGAGGTGCCCGAGGAGTTCACCGGGCTGGCCCTGCAACTGCTGCGCATCGCCGACTGAGCGCTTAACCCAGCAGCCTGGTGACCCCCGCGGCCAGTTCCGGCGAGTCCGGCGCCGCCACGTTCTGATAGCTCCCGCCGGTGGCCTGCGCGACCGCCTCCCAGGTGGGCCGGTCGGGATCATCACCGACGTCGATGACGTTGATGGCCACCGGCCGTCCGGGATCGACGGCAGCGGTGACGAAGTCCAGCAGGCCCGCCCCGTCCAGCGTGCGGTCGGTGTGCGGACCCGCCGTGATGACCAGGACCGAATTCGGTTGCCCCGGGCGGAAATTGGCGACGGCGTCGCTGTACACCAGGCGCAGGGTGGTAAACGAAACCGCGCCCCCGCCCACCGGTCCCAGGCCGCCCAGCACCCCGGTCAGGGCCGCCGAGCGCGGCTGGCCCGCCAGATCCTCGGCCAGCGGTCCGGTGGGGACCGGGGTCGCGCTCTCGACACCGTTGAAGGTCCACAGCCCGACGACCGCGGCGGGCGGCAGGGCCGCGATCCGGTTGCCGACGGCGGCGGCGGCCCCGGCCACGTTCTGATCGAGCATCACGGTGGTGGCCGCGCCGGACGCCGGGGCGACGGCCGCCGCCAGGGCGGTGCGCAGTGCGTCGTCGCCGACCGGCAGCGGTGCCCCGAGTTCGGGGAAGCCGACCACGTCGTTACTCTTCGCGGTGGCCTCCTCGGCCCGGAAACCGGCCTCGACGAGTGTGTCCACCTGGTCGGGCTTGCGGAGGAATCTGGCGAACTCGCTGGCCGCGGCGACCTGCTCCTCGACCAGCCAGGGCCCGGAGAGCAGGACGGTCGGGAAGTCTGCGAGGGCGACCGGACCGGACGGGATCCAGGTGACGACGGCACCGGCGCTGTCGGGCTTCGCGGTGGACCGCGCGAAGACCTGTTGTTCGGTCATCACCACCGCGTGTACCGGGGAGGCGGCGGCGTCACCGGGGCCGACCAGGGTGTTCCACGCCTCGCTCGCCGAGTTGTCGGCCAGTCGGGGCTGGCCCGACATCAGGGCGGCGACCGCGCCCAATCCCGCGGTGGCCGGGGTGTCCGGCGGCGCCGACGTCGTCGCGACCGCTTCGGCCGCGAGGTAGGTGGCATCGGAGTTGCCCGACACCGGCAAGGCCAGCCGCAACGAGCCCCAGCCGGGCAGGTCGCGGTTGTCCAGCGCGCTCGGGTCGGTCTGCAGACCGGACAGCGCCGGCCAGCCGTCCTGCGCGAGGGCGTTCTTGACCTGCGGTCGCACCGCGAGCACCACCGGCGTGCTCACCAGCGACCGGGCGTCACTGACCACCTGCTTACCCAGCGCGCTCTGCAGGCGGGCGGGTTGCACCGAGCTGGCCGGAATCCACAGCGCCGGACGCTCGCCCAGCTCAGCCGGCCACTGGCCGGTGAAGCCGTTGAGCACGGTGTCCGAATCCGCCTCCCGGACGATGACCTCGACGCACTTGTCTCCCACCGGCGTGGCGACGCCGTTGAATGTCTCGGCGAACGCCGTGACGTCACCGGCGATCGAGGGATCCGCCACCACGGCGACCGTGGCGGTTCCCTCCAGGCAGGCACTCGCGGCATCGGAGGATCGCCGGGACAGCACACCACCGAAGAAACGCCAGAGGACCACTCCCGCGATCAGCACGACGACGGTTCCCAGGGCGCCGACCACCCCGCGGCTCACACCGCGGCGGGCGCCGCCTGAACGGCGGCGGCGACCCTGCCAGCCGCCGTCGGCCTGCGGAATCCGCCCGGAGGACGGATCGCTGTCTCCGGGCTGAGCCGGGGAATCCCCGGCACCCGGGAGGCTGTGCCTACCCATCTGCTCAGAGCCCCAGACCGGCCTTGTACTCCCGGCGGCGCCGGTGCAGGATCGGCTCGGTGTAGCCGCTGGGCTGTGCCGCGCCCGCCAGGATGAGTTCCTGAGCGGCCTGGAAGGCGATGGAGCCCTCCGGATCGGGCGCCATCGGCCGGTATCCGGGGTCGGCGGCGTTCTGCTCGTCGACCACCGCAGCCATCCGTCGCAGGCTGGTCGTGACGTCGTCCTCGGTGATCACCCCGTGTCTCAGCCAGTTGGCCAGCAACTGGCTGGAGATCCGCAGCGTGGCACG
>SYAB01000020.1 GCA_005787665.1 Actinomycetota bacterium | reverse complement strand
CGGCGACCGCGGCGGTAACGGCGGTAATGGTGGCAACGGTGGCAATGCTTCCAATCCCGGCAGCGGCGGCCTCGGGGGTGCGGCCGGCACTGGCGGGGCGGCCGGTGCCGCCGGTGCCGGCGGTACCGGCGGGCGCGGCGGCACCGGCGCAACCGGCAACGGGAGCAATGGTAGCGACGGTCCCAACGGAACACCCGGAACCCGAGGTGCCGACGGCACCCCAGGCCAGAAGGGCGCCGACGGCAAAAGGGGTCCAGCGCCCGCGCCAGCCGCTTGAGCGCAGCGCTGGCGCGGGTCGCTAGGCGGATTCCAGCGCCGCATAAGTCCGGCGGACGAACTTCGGCTGCGCGGACTGCAGTCTCGCTAATGCGGTATTGCCGGCGACTGCCGCTGCGGCCGACGTTAGGTCGGGGTAGTTCTGGATCAGGTAGATCAGGATCAGGTCGTTCTCCGGGTCGGCCTGCCACCAGGTTCCGTAGGCGCCGGGCCAGCTGAACGTCCCCTGTCCGCCGGGGCCGAACAGTCGCCGCGACTGCGCCGGGTCGGTCACCACCGACAGATTCAGCCCGAAGCCACGACCGATCCAGAACGGCATCCCGAGGAACGGCTGACGCTTCTGCTCCTCGGTGAGCCGGTCGGTGCGCATCAGGTGGGCCGACTGCGCGGAGAGCACCCGCACGCCGTCGAGCTCACCACCGCCCAGCAGCATCCGGGCGAAGCGCAGATAGTCATCCACCGTCGAGACCAGGCCCGCCCCGCCCTGGCTGAACCGCGGCTCCTTGACCGGCACTGGGCCCATCGCATCGTGCTGTAACCCCGACTGCGGGTCCAGCCGATACATCGTCGCGGCGCGGGCCCGCTGTTCGGGGGAGACGAAGAATCCGGTGTCGGACATCCCGAGCGGCGCCAGGATCTGATCGTCGAGCACCTCGTGTAGCGGCTTGTCCTCGATCCTCGACAGGGCGATGCCGAGCACCTCGGTGGCCTGGCTGTAGGTCAGCCACTCGCCGGGCTGATGCACCAGCGGCAACCCGGCCACATCGGCCAGCCAGCGGTCCTGATCCTGGCGCAGCGACACCGTCGCGTAGGCGCGGCCGATCGGTCCGCCCACCGAGAACGCGTAGGCCAGCCCGCTGCGGTGGGTCATCAAATCCTCGACGGTGATCGGCCGGCGGGCCGGCACCGTGCGGTCCAGCGGTCCGCCGGGATCCTCCATGACGCGCATCTGCTCCAATTCCGGCAGCCACCGCGAGATCGGGTCGGACAGCGCGAGGCGGCCCTGTTCGATCAGGGTCATCGCGGCCGCAACCGTGACGGGCTTGGTCATCGAGGCGATCCGGAAGATGGTGTCGCGTCGCATGGGCAGGCCCGTCTCGACATCGGCGAAGCCGATCTCGTTGACCTGCAGCACTTCTCCGCGGTGCCAGACCAGGGTGACCGCGCCGGCCAGCAGACCGGCCTCGACGGCCTCGTCGATGGCGGTCCGATTGTCCGAGAGGGTCATCGGCGCGAGTCTACGCAGGCGCGGCGCGCTGCAACCCGCTGCCGGCCGGGTGCTACTCTGCGAGCGATCGACATCCTTTAACGATCCGTCCGGCGAGGCGGAGAAGGAGGTCTGGTTCTGACGTGACGATCACCGACGGCCCTGACCGGGAGCTGATGTCCGCCGCGGACGTGGGGCGGACCGTTTCCCGTATCGCTCATCAGATCATCGAGAAGACGGCACTGGACGGCGCCGACGCCCCGCGGGTTGTCCTGCTGGGCATCCCCACTCGCGGGGTTACCCTCGCCAGCAGGTTGGCCGCCAGGATCAACGAATTCTCAGGTGTCACGGTCGCGCGGGGGGCCCTGGATATCACCCTGTACCGCGACGACCTGGACTTCAAGCCGCCGCGCGCGCTGGCGGAGACCTCGATCCCGTCCGGCGGCATCGACGACGCGCTGGTGATCCTCGTCGACGATGTGCTCTACACCGGCCGCTCGGTCCGCTCCGCACTGGACGCGCTGCGCGATATCGGCCGGCCCCGGGCGGTGCAGCTGGCGGTGCTCGTCGACCGCGGTCACCGCGAACTTCCGCTGCGGGCCGATTACGTCGGCAAGAACGTCCCGACCTCGCGCAGCGAGAACGTCAAGGTGCGGCTTGCCGAGGACGACGACCTCGAAGGGATCTGGATCGCGCCGTACGGAGGTCCGCCCCGCTGATGAGCGCTTGCGCGAAGAAGAGACCGACGCTGATGAGCGCTTGCGCGAAGAAGAGACCGACACTGATGAGCGCTTGCGCGAAGAAGAGACCGACACTGATGAGCGCTTGCGCGAAGAAGAGACCGACATGAGCATCAGGCATCTGCTCTCCGCCGCGGATCTCACCCGCGAGGACGCCACCGCGATCCTGGACGACGCCGACCGGTTCCGCCAGGCGCTGCTGGGCCGGGAGGTCAAGAAGCTGCCGACGTTGCGCGGTCGCACCATCATCACGATGTTCTACGAGAACTCCACCCGGACCCGGGTGTCCTTCGAGGTGGCCGGCAAGTGGATGAGCGCCGACGTGATCAACGTCAGCGCCTCGGGATCCTCGGTGGCCAAAGGGGAGTCGCTACGTGACACCGCGCTGACCTTGCGCGCCGCCGGGGCGGACATGCTGATCATCCGGCATCCGGCGTCCGGGGCGGCCCAACAGCTGGCGGAGTGGACTCTCGAGGCCGACGGTTCCGGGCCCAGCGTCGTCAACGCCGGGGACGGTACCCATGAACATCCCACTCAAGCCCTGCTGGACGCGCTCACCATCCGGCAGCGCCTTGGCGGAATCGAGGGACGCCGGGTGGTCATCGTCGGGGATCTGCTGCACAGCCGGGTGGCGCGGTCCAACGTCGCGTTGCTCAACACCCTGGGCGCCGAGGTGGTGCTGGTCGCCCCGCCAACCCTGGTTCCGGTCGGGATCTCCGAGTGGGGCGGTGCGACGGTGGTCCACGACCTCGACGGCGAACTCCCCGGTGCGGATGCGGTGATGATGCTGCGGGTGCAGGCCGAGCGGATGAGTGGCGGGTTCTTCCCGTCCGAACGCGAGTATTCGACGCGCTACGGGCTCTCCGAACGCCGCCAGGCGATGTTGGCCGACCACGCGGTGGTACTGCACCCCGGTCCCATGCTGCGCGGGATGGAGATCGCCTTCTCGGTGCCGGACTCGTCGCAATCGGCGGTGCTGCAACAGGTTTCCAATGGTGTGCACGTTCGGATGGCGGTCCTGTTCCATCTGCTGGTGGGTACCGACGAGGCGGTGGGCGTATGAGTGCTCCGGTTTTGATCAAGGGTGCGCGACCCTACGGCGAGGGCGATCCGGTCGACGTGCTGGTCGTTGACGGGCAGATCGCCGAGATCGGGGCCGACGTGTCCGCTCCCGCCGACGCCGAGGTGATCGACGCCGCCGGCCAGGTCCTGCTGCCCGGGCTGGTGGACCTGCACACCCACCTGCGCGAGCCGGGACGCGAGTATGCCGAGGACATCGAGACCGGTTCGGCGGCAGCGGCCCTGGGCGGCTACACCGCGGTGTTCGCGATGGCCAACACCGATCCGGTGGCCGACAGCCCGGTGGTCACCGACCACGTCTGGCGACGCGGCCGACAGGTGGGCCTCGTCGACGTGCACCCGGTGGGGGCGGTGACGGTGGGTCTGGGCGGAAGTCAGCTCACGGAGATGGGCCTGATGGCGGCGGGACCCGCCCAGGTCCGCATCTTCTCCGATGACGGGGTGTGTGTGCACGACCCGCTGGTGATGCGCCGCGCCCTGGAGTATGCCGCCGGCCTCGGGGTGCTGATCGCCCAGCATGCCGAGGAACCCCGGCTGACCGCCGGTGCGGTGGCTCACGAGGGGCCCACCGCCGCCCGATTGGGTCTTGCCGGGTGGCCGCGGGCCGCCGAGGAGTCGATCGTGGCCCGCGACGCGTTGCTCGCCCGCGACGCGGGTGCCCGCGTGCACATCTGCCACGCTTCCACCGCCGGCACGGTGGAGATCCTGAAATGGGCTAAGCAGCAGGGTATTTCGATCACCGCCGAGGTGACACCGCACCACCTGATGCTCGATGACAGCCGGCTGGACAGCTACGACGGACGCAATCGGGTCAACCCGCCGCTGCGGGAGGCCTCTGATGCGGCCGCGCTGCGTCAGGCACTGGCAGACGGGGTGATCGACTGCGTCGCCACCGATCACGCCCCGCACGCCGAGCAGGAGAAGTGCTGCGAGTTCGCCGTCGCCCGCCCCGGCATGCTCGGCCTGCAGACCGCGCTATCGGTGGTGGCGGCCACCAGGGTGACACCGGGCCTGTTGAACTGGCGGGGTGTGGCCAGGGTGATGAGCGAGAACCCGGCGGCCATCGCCGGACTCGACGATCAGGGCCGGCCGCTGGAGGTGGGAGAGCCGGCGAATCTGGTCGTCGTGGATCCGGACGCCACCTGGACGGTGGAGGGGGCGGCGCTGGCCAGCCGGTCCGCCAACACCCCGTATCAGGCGATGACCCTGCCCGCGACGGTCACCGCGACCCTGCTACGCGGCCGGATCACCGCCCGGGACGGCAGGACCGTCCGCGCGTGAACGTCCAGACCGCCGTCGCGACCTACATCTTCGGTTTTCTCGTCGTCGTCGCGATCGGCGTGGTGATCCGGCGCATGACGCGGGGCTGGCGGCAGCGGGCCGAACGCCAGACCGAGTTGATCGGGGACCTGCCGGGGATGCCGG
>SYAB01000019.1 GCA_005787665.1 Actinomycetota bacterium | reverse complement strand
GCCGACACCCCGGTCACCCTCGACGCCGGGGACTCGGTGTCCGACGCGGTCGCGCTGATCCACAAGCGTGCGCACGGCGCCGCGGTGGTGATCGAGGAGAACCGGCCCATCGGGTTGGTCACCGAGGCCGCCACCATCGGCGTTGACAGGTTCGCCCGGGTGCGGGACGTGGCCGTCACCGATTTCGTCACCGCCACGATGCATACCGACCCGCGGCGGGTGTTCGAACTACTCGACCATGCCCCGGTCGACGGCGCGGGGCTGACCGCGCCGGACGGATCGCTGGGAGGCGTGCTCACCCGGACCGGCGCGATCCGCGCGGGCATCTACTCGCCCGCGGTAGACGCTGCCGGGCGGTTGCGGATCGCCGCCGCCGTCGGCATCAACGGAGAGGTCGCCGCCAAGGCGGCCGCACTGGCCGAGGCGGGCATCGACGTCCTGGTCGTCGACACCGCGCATGGCCATCAGGCCAAGATGATCGATGCGGTCAAGGCGGTGGCCGCCCTGGACCTGGGAATCCCCTTGGCCGCCGGAAACGTGGTCTCCGCCGAGGGCGCCCGTGACCTGATAACCGCCGGTGCCTCCATCGTGAAGGTCGGCGTCGGACCCGGTGCGATGTGCACCACCCGGATGATGACCGGTGTCGGGCGGCCGCAGTTCTCGGCGGTGCTGGAATGCGCCACGGCCGCAGCCGAACTCGGCGGTCATGTCTGGGCCGACGGCGGAGTGCGCCACCCCAGGGACGTCGCGCTGGCCCTGGCGGCGGGCGCCTCGAACGTGATGATTGGGTCGTGGTTCGCCGGAACCTACGAGTCGCCCGGGGATCTGATGTTCGACCGTGACGGGCGACCCTACAAGGAGAGCTACGGGATGGCATCCAAGCGTGCGGTCGCCGCACGCACCGCCGCCGACAGCCCGTTCGACCGGGCCCGCAAGGCCCTGTTCGAGGAGGGGATCTCGACCTCCCGGATGGCTCTGGACCCCGACCGCGGCGGGGTCGAGGACCTGCTGGACCACATCACCTCCGGGGTGCGCAGTACCTGCACCTACGTTGGCGCGGCCACCATCGCCGACCTGCATGAAAGGGCCGTGTTGGGAGTCCAGTCCGCGTCGGGCTTCGCCGAGGGGCATCCACTGCCGGCGGGTTGGTAGGACCGGAGCGCCCGGGTCAACCGTTTACCATAGGGATCGTCTTCGTCCACCGAGTGAAAGGGAGCACGTGCCGCAGGTGCCCGTTGGGGCTCCGGACGCGATAGCGGTCTGGCACACCGAGCCCCGCCAGGGGCCGGACGCCGACCCCTGTTCTAGTCGGCCGGGATCGTGTCCCGGCACCCGCCACCCGGAGACCCGATGAGTGTCACCGCAACGGTGCTGAGCCTGCTGGCCATCATCGCCCTCACGCTCGGCACCGCGGTCTTCGTCGCCGCGGAGTTCTCCCTCACCGCGCTGGAACGCAGCACCGTCGACGCCAACGCCCGATCCGGCGACCGGCGGGACCGGTTCGTCCAGCACGCGCACCGCACGCTGTCCTTCCAGCTGTCCGGCGCCCAACTCGGTATCTCGATCACCACACTGGCCACCGGCTTCCTGGCCGAACCGGTTCTGGCGCGGTTGCTGGCCCCGGCGCTGGAGGCCGTCGGGATGCCGGCTCGCTCGATTCCGGTGGTGGCGCTCGTATCGGCGATCCTGCTGGCCACCTCGCTGTCGATGGTCTTCGGCGAACTGGTGCCCAAGAACCTCGCGGTGGCCCGGCCGGTCCAGACCGCGCGGGCCAGCGCCGCACCGCAACTCGCCTTCTCGTGGTTTTTCACCCCGGCGATCAGGCTGACCAACGGAACCGCCAACTGGATCCTGCGCCGGATGGGTATCGAACCCGCCGACGAGCTACGTTCGGCTCGTTCTGCCCAGGAGCTGGGTTCGCTGGTACGCAGTTCCGCCGAGCGGGGCGCCATCGACGCCGGCACCGCCGAATTGATCGACCGCTCACTGCGTTTCGGGAGCCGCATCGCCGAGGAGTTCATGACCCCGCGCACCGAGATCGAGGTGGTGCAGACCACCGATACCGTTGCCGACCTGCAGCGTGTGGCGACGACCACCGGATTCTCCCGGTTTCCGGTGGTCGACGGCGACCTCGACGAGACGGTCGGGCTGGTCCATGTCAAGCAGATCTTCGAAGTACCGCCGGCCATGCGGGCGCAGACCCGCCTCGACCGTCTCGCCGTCCCGGTGCCGAGGGTGCCCTCCACGCTCGACGGTGACGCTCTGATCATTCAGGTGCGGGCCAACGGCCTGCAGACCGCGCTGGTGGTGGACGAGTACGGCGGCACGGCCGGCATGGTCACCGTCGAGGATCTGATCGAGGAGATCGTGGGCGATGTCCGCGACGAGCACGACGACGCCACCCCCGATGTGCGCCGGGCCGGACCCGGTTGGGAGGTCGCCGGGCTGTTGCGTATCGACGAGGTCGCCGACGCCATCGGGTTCCGCGCGCCCGACGGAGAATACGAGACCATCGGCGGTCTGGTGCTCGAGCGACTCGGGCACATCCCGGTTCCGGGCGAGTCGGTGGAAATCAGCGCCTCCGACCCGGAGGCGGCGGCGCGGGATCCCCTGCTCTGGCGGGCCACGGTGGTGGCCATGGACGGCCGCCGCATCGACCGCGTCACCCTGACCCGGGCCCAGCGGTCCGCCGGTGATGGCACGGGTGGGCACTGATGGGTTCGGATATTTTCGGCGTCCTGCTGACCGTGGCATTGCTGGGCGCGAACGCCTTTTTCGTGGCCTCGGAGTTCGCCCTGATCTCGGCGCGCCGCGACCGGCTCGAGGCACTGGCCGAGCAGGGCAAGAAGCGGGCCGGGACGGTGATCCGGGCCGGTGAGCAACTGTCGCTGATGCTGGCCGGGGCCCAGTTGGGGATCACGATCTGCTCGATCCTGCTCGGCCGGGTTGCCGAACCGGCCATCGCCCACCTGCTGGAGCGACCCTTCGGGCTTCTCGGGGTGCCCGATGCGGTGCTGCACACGGTCTCGTTCGTGGTGGCCCTTGCCGTGGTGGTGACGTTGCATGTCCTGCTGGGCGAGATGGTGCCCAAGAACATCGCCATCGCCGGCCCGGAAGCCACCGCGATGCTGCTGGTGCCGCTCTACCTGGCCTATGTCCGGATGGCGCGCCCGCTGATCGCCTTCTACAACCTGGCGGCGAATGCCACGCTGCGACTTTTCGGGGTGCAGGCCAAGGACGAACTCGAGGTCACGGTGTCCACGGTCGAACTGGCCGAGATGATCGCCGAGTCGCGCTCGGAAGGCCTGTTGGACCCCGAGGAGCACATGCGGCTCTCCCGTGCCCTGCAGATCCGTAACCGGGTGGCCGGCGACGTCTCGGTTGGACTGGACGAAATCCACACCGTGCCGGCTGCGGCCCCCGGAGTCGGACCGAGTGTGGCCGCCATCGAGCAGGCGCTGGCCACCACCGGATATTCCCGGTTCCCGGTGGTCGACGACGCCGGCGCGTTCCTGGGATTCGTGCACATCAAGGATCTCCTCGACCTTGTCGACCACCCCGGCGCGGTCGTCGGCGCGACCGCGGTGCGCCCCTTGCCCCGCATGCCGGCCACCGAGCCGCTCCCCGACGCGCTGTCGCGAATGCGCCAGAGCAACAGCCACCTGGCGTTGCTGACCGGACCCGACGGTGCCGTGTGCGGCATGGTGGCCCTGGAAGACCTCGTCGAGGACCTGGTGGGCACGGTTCGCGACGGCATGCACCGTGACTGAGCTTCCGTCGTCGCAGTGGCTGCCCCTGGCCGAGGCGCACGCCGCCCGGGCCGATGCCCTGACCGCCGGGCACCGTGCGCGGGCCGCCCGGGGTGAGACACACCCGGTGTGGGACTTCCTTTTCCGCTACTACTCCCATCCGCCCCGCCGGCTGCGGATGTGGCACCCCGGTTACGGCACCGTGCTGGCGGGCGCCGCGGCCCGGACCTACCTGGACCGCTCCGGCTATGTGGCGGTACCCGGCGGGGTGACGGTCGGCATCGAATATCTGGACACCCGGATCGCCACGGTGCGGTTCGTGGCCGGGTTGTTGCGCGCGACGGCCGCCCGTCCACCCCGGTTCGGATGTTTCGGCATGCACGAGTGGGCGATGGTCTACCGGGCGCCGGCCTACCGTCACGGCGGGGTCCCGCTGCGCCTGGGTGCCGCGGGCACCGATGCCGTCGTCGAGTCCCAGCCGCTGCGGTGCAGTCACTTCGATGCCTACCGGTTCTTCACCCCGGCCGCCGCCGTCCGCAACGAGGGCCGGCCGACCAGGCGCACCCAGAGCCGGTGGGAACAGCCGGGCTGTCTGCACGCCAACATGGACCTGTACAAATGGGCGTACAAGCTGGGACCGCTGCTGGATTCCGGCCTGCTGTTGGACTGCCTGGAACTGGCCGCCGCGGCACGCGAACTCGATATGCGGGCGAGCCCCTACGACCTGCGTGAGTACGGGTTCGAGCCGATCGCCGTGGAGGAATTCGCCGGCCGGGCCGAGTACGTCCGCGGCCAGAACGCGGTCGCCGAGCGCGCCGTGCCGCTGCGTGCCGCACTGCTGGCGCGATGCGATCGGCTGCTGGCCTGTTCGACGGCGACGGACCGGCGGATAGGATCAAGCGACTTTCCTTCAGGGAGGAACCAATGACCGATCGGGTGGTCGTGGGCAATCTGCGGGTCGCGCAGAGCCTGTACGACTTCATCACCAACGAGGCGCTACCGGGTACGGGGATCGACCCGGACACCTTTTGGGCCGGGGTGGACAAGGTGGTCGCCGACCTCACTCCCCGCAACGACGAACTGCTGGCTCGTCGCGACGACCTGCAGGCCCAGATCGACAAGTGGCACCGCCAGCGCGTCATCGGCGGCATCGACCCGGGTGAATACCGGCAGTTCCTCACCGACATCGGCTACCTGCTGCCCACACCGGCCGACGTCACCATCACGACCTCGGGCGTGGACGCGGAGATCACCTCGACGGCCGGCCCGCAGCTGG
>SYAB01000158.1 GCA_005787665.1 Actinomycetota bacterium | reverse complement strand
GGCCACGCCGACTTCTCCGAGGACACCTACCGGGTGCTCAGCGCCGTCGACTGCGCGGTCATGCTCATCGACGCGGCCAAGGGCCTGGAACCGCAGACCCTCAAGCTCTTTCAGGTGTGCCGTCATCGCGGCATCCCGATCCTGACCGTGATCAACAAGTGGGACCGGCCGGGGAGGCACCCCCTGGAACTGCTCGACGAGATCGCCGAGCGCATCGGGCTCAAACCCACTCCGCTGACCTGGCCGGTGGGCATCGCCGGGGACTTCAAGGGTGTGCTGGACCGGCGCACCGGCGACTTCATCCGATTCACCCGCACCGCCGGTGGGGCCACCGCGGCCCCGGAGGAGCACATCGCCCCGGACCGCGCCCACGATGCCGCCGGGAGCGACTGGGACACCGCCGTCGAGGAGTGCGAACTGCTCTCCGCCGACGGCGGCGACCACGACCACGACGCCTTCCTGCGCGGTGAGACGACGCCGGTGCTGTTCACCTCGGCGGCGCTGAACTTCGGGGTCAACCAATTGCTGGACACCCTGGCGCGCCTGGCCCCGCCGCCCCGCGGCCAACTCGATGTCGAGGGCAACCTGCGGTCGGTCGAGGCGCCGTTCAGCGCCTTCGTCTTCAAGGTGCAGGCCGGGATGGACTCCGCCCACCGCGATCGCATCGCCTACGCGCGGGTGTGCTCGGGCACCTTCGAGCGCGGCGACGTGCTCACCCACGCCGCCACCGGTAAGCCCTTCGTCACCAAATACGCCCAGTCGGTGTTCGGCCAACAGCGCACCACCCTGGACGACGCCTGGCCGGGAGACGTGATCGGTCTGGCCAATGCTGCCGCCCTGAGACCTGGTGACACGTTGTATCGCGATGTGGCCGTGGAGTTTCCGCCGATTCCCAGCTTCTCACCCGAGCACTTCGCCGTGGCACGCGGCACCGACCCCAGTAAGCACAAGCAGTTCCGCAAAGGGATCGAGCAACTGGGCCAGGAGGGCGTCGTACAGGTTTTGCGGTCGGACCGGCGCGGGGATCAGGCTCCGGTGTTCGCCGCGGTCGGGCCGATG
Organism: Actinomycetota bacterium; assembly: GCA_005787665.1. The sequence continues at coordinate 12,610 of SYAB01000158.1, read as the reverse complement.
CAGTTCGAGGTCGCCAGCCACCGAATGGCAACGGAGTTCAACGCACCCGTCTCCCTGGAGTCGCTGCCGTACACCGTGGCCCGGGCCATCGATCCCGAGGACGCGCCACTGGTCGACAAACAGGTGTCGATGGAGGTCCTCACCCGCACCGACGGGGTCATGCTGGCGCTGTTCACCACCAAGTGGCGGCTGCAGGGCTTCTGTGAGGACAACCCCGGCGTTCGACTGAGTTCGCTTGTCGCCGCCGGGGAAAACTGACGACGCCCGGCGCCCGCTCAGAGTTCGGTCACACGACCGTCCCGCACATCCCAGCGGCGGTCCAACCGGACGTTGTCCAGCATCCGACGGTCGTGGGTGACCAGCAGCAGCGCACCGCCGTAGCTTTCCAGGGCCTCCTCGAGTTGTTCGATGGAGGCCAGGTCGAGGTGGTTGGTCTGCTCGTCGAGCACCAGCACGTTGGTCCCGCGAGCCTGTAGCAGCGCCAGTCCGGCACGAGTTCGTTCGCCGGGCGAGAGCGCGCCGACCGGGCGCTCGACGTGATCGGCGCGCAGCCCGAACTTGGCGAGCAGTGTCCGCACATCAGCGGTCGACAACTCCGGTAGCCGTTGCTCGAAACGATCGATTAACCGGTCCGAGCCGGCGAAATCCCCTCGTGCCTGGTCGATCTCGCCGATCGCCACGTTGGCGCCCAGGCTGGCCCGGCCCTCGTCGGGCTCCTGCCGGCCCAGCAGCAATCGCAGCAGGGTCGACTTGCCCGCCCCATTGGGTCCGGTGATGCCGATCCGATCCCCGGCGGCGACCTGAAGCGACACCGGCCCGAGTGTGAAATCCCCCTGCCTTACCGCGGCGTGATCGAGGGTCGCGACCACCGCACTGGAGCGCGCCGCGGCGCCGATGCTGAACTGCAGCGTCCAGTCCTTGCGGGGTTCGGCGACCTCCTCGAGGCGGGCGATCCGGCTCTCCATCTGACGCACTTTCTGCGCCTGCTTCTCGCTGGACTCGGTGGCCGCGCGACGGCGGATCTTGTCGTTGTCGGGGGACTTGCGCATCGCGTTGCGCACGCCGTGGCTCGACCACTCCCGTGCCGTGCGGGCTCGCGCCACCAGGTCGGCCTTGCGTTCGGCGAACTCCTCGTATTCCTCGCGCCGGTGCCGGCGGTTGATCTCGCGCTCCTCCAGATAGCTCTGGTAGCCACCCCCGAACACGGTCGTGGTGTTCTGGGCGAGATCCAGTTCCAGCACCCGGGTGACGCTGCGGGCCAGGAACTCCCGGTCGTGGCTGACCAACACCACGCCGCCGCGCAGGTCGCGCACGAAGCACTCCAGTCGGTCGAGCCCGTCGAGATCGAGATCGTTGGTCGGCTCGTCGAGCAGCACGATGTCGAACCGGGACAGCATTAACGCGGCCAGCCCGACACGCGCCGCCTGTCCACCCGACAACGCGGTCATCGGCATCGAATCCGGTTGCACCGCATCGAAATCGAGGCCGAGTTCGGCGAGCACGGCGGGAAGCCGCTCGTCGAGATCGGCGGCGCCGGTGGCTAGCCAGTGCTCCAGTGCGGCGGCGTAGCGGTCGGGCGCATCCGCATCCTGCCGATCCGGATCCGCCAAGGCGTCGGCCGCGTCGTTCATGGCCCCTGTCGCCGCGGCACAACCGGTGCGACGGGCGATGTAGGCGGCCACGGTCTCCCCGGGGATCCGGCGGTGCTCCTGGGGCAGCCACCCGATGAACGCGTCGGCCGGAGCGACACTGAGCGTGCCGTCCAATGGTTCGATGTCACCGGCCAGGATCCGCAGCAACGTGCTCTTGCCCGCACCGTTGGCACCGACGACGCCGACGACGTCACCAGGCGCCACCGTCAGGTCGAGGCCCTCGAAGAGGGTCCGGTGGGCGAAGCCGCCCGCCAGACTCTTCGCGACGAGCGTTGCGGTCATTCGCCACCTCCTTCCGGTCGACGCTTCTGCAAACCTACGTCGGCGGTAGCGATGGCGTGTCACGCCGACGGTCGGCTAGCGTCTCTGGCGAGATGGCGATCAGTGACGGCGGGGTCGGCACCCGGCAGTGCCCGGCGTGCAGTTCGGTGGTGCCGGACGCAGGCTTCTGCGGCGTCTGCGGGGCCCGCCTCGACGGACCAGTCGGCAACTGGGCCATCCTGCTTCGTCCCCGGGTCTACGCCAACGCCCACCAGGAGCCGATCTGGACGCCACGGGTCAGCAGCGCGCTGTTCCCCCGCGTCCCGGGCAAGCCCCGCAAACCGTTCCGGCTCGCCCTGATCCTCGTGCTGATCGCGATCCCGGTGCTGGCGGCGGCCCGGATCCCCGGCCCGCTGGGTGTGCTGTCCATACTCGGCTGGCCGTTGATATTCCTGATCTACTCGTGGCGTTCAGAAGTATTCCGCGACATCCCACTCCGGATTCTGATGGCGACCGGCGTGTTGGGCGCCGGACTCGGGGTGAGCTGGTGGCTGTTCACCGGAACAATGGTCGCCAACCGTTACGGCGTCTCGACGGGCGAGAGCCTGCTCCTGATCCCGGTGCTCAACGTCGGATTGCTGCTCTCGCTGGGCGGCGCGGTCCTCATGCTGGTTCCGGCCCTGGTCACCCGGCTGTTCCCGGTGCCGGTCCGCGAGGCCCTCGACGGCTTCGTCGTCGGCGCGGGAGGTGCGCTGTGGTACTCCACGGCGGCCACCACCACGATCCTGGGGCCGCAATTCGCCGAGGGCCTGATGGAGGAACAGAGCGCGGGACGATTGCTGGAGGATTCGCTGACCTACGGCATCGTCAACTCGATCTGCGCCACGGCGGCCGGCGGACTGATCGGCCTGAGCCTGTGGTTCCAGCCCGACCGGCGGCCGGGGCGGGATCCTCGGCGAGCCCGGACCGCGCTGTCGATCTGTACCGCTCTGGGGGTTCTGACGTACCCCGGACTCTGGATCGTTGATTCCCTCGAGTTGCCGAGGGCAGCGGACGCACTGGTCAAGCTCACCCTCGCGGTTCTAGCCCTGCTCGCCGTACGGTGCGGGATTCAGATCGCACTGCTGCACGAGACACCCGATCCGGCCACCGGTGACCCGATACTGTGCGTGCACTGCGAGCGGGTGGTTCCGGACATGGCGTTCTGCGCCGCCTGCGGGACCGCGGCACGAGCCTCGTCGCGATCCTCTCGGCGGCTGCGCCACCAATACCCGCCGGTCCGCCAGCCTGCGCCCGGCTGAACTCAGCCGATGGCGTCCTTATAGTCCGCGATATCGGATTCGAGCTCAGCCAGTACCACGTTCCAGTCCGGGGTCCACAGTGTCACTCCGTCGAGTACCCGGGCCGGCGCCATGCCGCCGCTCGGCTGGCCGGCGATCGGGTCCCGCGCGGGGATACCGGACGCCTCCTCTGCCACCGCGCTCTGCGCCTCATCGGTCAGCAGGAAGGCGAGCAGTCGCGCGGCCTCCTCCGGCCAGCGCGTCGCCGCGGTAACACCGGCGACATAGGGCAGCGGAACGGTGGTGCGACTGCCGTCGGGCATCGCAGGGAAGAAGATCTCGAAATTGGAACCTTTGCTGATGGCATCGAGGTTCATCTGAATATCTCCGTTGGCGACAAGTAACTCGCCGCTGCTGACCTTCGGCTGGAGCGCGGCCGTCGATGACGACGGGCCCACATTGTTGACTTGCAGCTTGGCCAGATAGTCCAGCGCGCCCTGCTTGCCCATCAGATGCTCCAACAGCACCAGAACAGCCGTGCCGTTGCCGGCCTCCCCCGGCGTCGAGTACTGCAGTTTGCCCGCGAATCGGGGATCGAGTAGATCAGCCCAGCTCCGCGGCGGAGGGTCGGCGGCCGGATTGACGATGAAACACAGCGCCGTATTGGCGATCGGAACGTAAACCCCGTCGGGACCTACCCATTCGGCGGGGATGCCGGTCGTGTCGGCGCCGCTGGGCTGCAGCAGCCCCGCCTTCGCGGCCTTCTGGATGAAGGGCGGGAGGGTGACGAGCAGGTCTGCAGGCGCAACGGGTCCCGCGTCGGACAGCCCGTCCCACACAACACCGGAATTCACCCGGGAGACGACCTCGCCCGAACCTGCTTCGAACAGAGTGACCCTGATCCCGGTCTCCCGGGTGAACCTGTCGAACTGCGACCGGTACCAATCGCTCAGCCCGGTGGCGCTGTAGACGGTGAGGGTGGGGCCGTCGGGCCGGCCACCGCAGCCAGTGCCGGCGACGGCGAGAACAGCCGCCAGCATCAGTAACCATGCGGCGCGTCAACGGCGAAGGGTCGTCATGGTTTGCTCCTTCGGCGGGTTTCGGCCCGCGTCACCGTGGCGGATCGCCTTTCCATCGGAAGCTTTCCACGTATTTGCCCATGTCCATGGCCAACTCCATATTGGCTGCCGACGGCGGACCGGGGCCGAAATCGGCGGTGAACCGGCGGAACGGGCCCTCGGCATAGCCGATCAGGGCCACACCATCCTTGACCGCGGCCATCACCACCCCGCGCATGTCCACGCGGGTGGGCAGTCCGGTCCGATGGAAGTCGACGACCACCCCGTAGCCGAGTTGGTAGCCGACCATGGCGTTGGGCAGTTCGTAGGCCACCGCGGGATTGGGGAACTGCCGGGCGATCACATCGGCGACCACCCGCCGGGCGACACGACCCTGAGCGGGCTCACCGGTCAGGCGCAGCACCCCGCCGTCGCCGCCGGTATATCGGGCGGTGACCCCGGTTTCGTCGGTGGTGACGACGTAGGCGCTGCCGGCAGCGGGATAAGACACCGAGAATTGATCGCCCGGCGCAACGAACCGCGGAAGTTCAGCAACCGGAACCGAACTCGGCGGATGTCCGCAATCCGGCGGGCAGTTGTAGATCGAGGCGTCGGTGACCAGCCTGTCCCAGACCCCGAGGCCGCCCATCGCCGTACCCAGAGCCAGGGTCAGCGCGCCGAGCGTGGCCAGATAACCGGCTCGCGGCGCTCCCCGGGCGATGTAGCGGCCGGGCGGTACCGCCACCCCGTCGAAGACCTCGGTCACTCGGACGCCCTGGCAAGCAGGAGATTTCGCACCAGAACCTCGACGTTGGGCGTGCCTAGTCCGGTCACCATGTCGTAGCCCTCGGTTCCGGAGATGCTGATCGCGTTGCCGCCGAGGTTGATGTCACGAAGACCCGACGCCTTCGCCGACGATTTCGCCAATGCATAGAGCACCGGGTTCAGCTCACCCACCGGCGGTACCCCGCTGGCCCGCATCTTCTGGTTCATCAGCGCGGTAAGGCCCGCCCAGATCGGCGCGGCCTGGGAGGTTCCGCCGCCCACCGAGGGCTCCCCGTTGAAGACGATCCGCACCCCGGTGAACGGATCGGATACCGCGGCGACATCGGGCACCAGTCTGCGGTCGGGGAGTTCGGTGCCGATGCCGACGGTCTGCCAGTCCGGCCGGGGGAACAGCGTCGAGGCGCCACCGGCCGTACCCAGCGTGAGCGGGATGTTGTACCAGGACTGCTCGGACAGCCAGCGGCCATCGACGTCGGTCGACAGCTTCGTCCCACCGACCGCCGTCATCTCCGGCAGCGATGCCACGGCGTCCACACCGACGTCGTCGGGCCCCGGAGCGGCCGACCAACTCTCCCCGCGTTTGCACTCGAAACCCGCCAGGTCGCCGGTGGCGTTGAACGCGGTGGTGCCATTGGCCAGTGCGGCGGCCAGTGCCTGGCGAACCGGCGTGAAGTCAGCGGCGGCGAACAGCCGGTCACATCCCCATCCGATGGAGAAGCTCCAGATGGCACCGGGGAACTGGCCATCCACCGACTCCATGAGCCGGCCCAACTTTTCGAACGCTCCGCCCCCCTCATGGTCGGTGGTCGAACGGGCGTTGATCAGAACCTTGCGCGCGTCCGGGGCGATGGCGTGAACGACCTGCAGATCCATATTGGCTTCACCGATACGGCGCTCCGGCATCCCCCCGATCACCTCGGGGACGAACCGCGGCAAGCCGAAGGAGTCCGCGAAGAGGTCCAGGTCCTGCTGCCGGAAACCGTCGAACGCGAAGACCACCACCGTCTCACCCCTGCCGGTGTGGCCCTCGGCGGACAACGGGGTCGCGTTGTAGGCGTTCAGCAAGTGCGGCGGCGCCAGACCGCCGTCGGGCACCTCCCTCGGCAAAGCGGGCATCGCTTCCCGGGTTGGCGTGTAACTGAAGATCCGGCCCAGCCCGCTGACCTCGGCGCTCTGGCCGGCCGGGACCGCGGGCTGCTGTGGGGAGGCATAGAAGACCCGGCCCCGATCCGGTCCGCCCTGGATGCGGTATTCGCCGACCTCGACGCCAAACGCCGCACCGACCGCCGTCGGATCCCCTTCGATCACCGCCCAGTTGTCGCCGTCGCGCCACCGCACCCGCAGTCCGTGCGTGTGAGCCCAATCCTCGAGCAGTACCGGTTCGGTCGATCCCCGCAGCGCCGCGGTGAGTTGCACCGGACCGGATCGCTTCGGACCCAGATAGGCCGACTCGGTGAGCAACCGGGCGTACGGGCCGCCGATGACGTCCTCGCGAACCGGCGCCTCGGGTTGATCGGCGGCGAACACCGCCAAGAGGGCGCCCATCACGACGACACTCACCAGGGCGATAGCCGTTCGGGGAAGGCTCTTCCTGATGACCACGGGCGGTCGTCCTTTCCGCGGTGGGCACGTCCGGTTGGTCTCCGGGCAGTTAACCGCGACCGGGTCGACCCGTCAATCTCGCCCGCCGCCTACCGTCGCCGTTGCACGCCGGGCTGGGACCTCGAAAGACCGCCCATTAGGGTTCTTGCGTCGGCGCATCGAACGGGTCGGCACAACAGTGGGGCGAATTCATGACCGCAGCATCAGAGGCGCCGGAGCTCGAAGCCCGGGTCGGCCACTACTACCAGATGGACGGCACCTACCTGGTCGGCCGGGAAAAGGTCCGTGAGTACGCCCGCGCGGTGCAGGACTATCACCCCGCGCATTGGGACCTCGACGCCGCCGCGGCGCTCGGCTACCCGGCTCTGGTGGCGCCGCTGACGTTCACCTCGACCCCGGGGATGTCGTGCAACCGCCGGATGTTCGAATCCGTGGTCGTCGGCTACGACACCTATGTGCAGACCGAGGAGGTGTTCGAGCAGCACCGCCCGATCGTCGCCGGAGACGACCTGCACATCGACGTCGAGCTGACCGCCGTGCGCCGCATCGCCGGCCGCGACCTCATCACCGTCACCAATACTTTCACCGAGTCCGCCGGCGAAAGGGTGCACACCCTGCACACCACCGTCGTCGGCGTGACTGGCGAGGACATCAATCCCGCCGTCAAGGCAGCCGTGCAGAAGGCGATGATGCACGACGTCGACATCATGGGCGTCGGGGAGGCCCCCTACGAGAAGACGGTGCGCCCGCCGGGAGAGATCCGGATCGCCGACGACACCGGCCGCACACCGGGAACGGCGTCCTTCGACGACCTCACCGTCGGTGACGAACTGCCGGTTCACCACACCCGACTCTCCCGCGGCGACCTGGTCAACTACGCCGGGGTGGCCGGGGATGCCAACCCGATCCACTGGGACGAGGACATCGCCAAACTGGCCGGACTGCCGGACGTGATCGCCCACGGCATGCTCACCATGGGTCTGGGAGCTGGATTCGTCTCGGCATGGTCCGGCGACCCGGGCGCGGTGACCCGCTACGCGGTTCGGCTGTCGGCCCCGGCCGTGGTGTCGGCGGCCGAGGGCGCCGACATCGAGTTCAGCGGACGGATCAAGTCGCTGGACCCCGAGACCCGGACCGGTGTCGTCCTCGTCGCTGCGAAGTCCGACGGCCGCAAGATCTTCGGCCTGGCGACGCTGGACATCCGCTTCCGCTGACTCCGGGACCCCGGGTGACTGAGGCAACGGACCGACCGGCGGCCGGCCGGTGGCCGCACATCCTTCGGCTGGGGCTCTTCGCTGCGGTCCTGCTCACGCTGTTCTACCTGATCGCCGTCGAGCGGGTCATCGACGTCGAGGCGATCCGTGGCGTCGTTGCCCGGAGTGGGCCCTTCGCGCCGCTGGTCTACATCCCGATCTCGGCGGTGCTGGCCTCGATCTTCGTGCCGGGTCCGCTGCTGGCGGCGGGCAGCGGGCTGTTCTTCGGTCCGGTGCTCGGCACCTTCGTCACGCTCGGCTCGACGGTGACGACGGCGGTGACCGCCGCGCTGATCGGGCGGCGGGCGGGACGCGACAGTGCCCGCGCGCTGATCTGCGCCGAGTGGGCGGAGCGGATCGACGCTCAGATCACCCGGCGGGGGCTCTGGGCGGTCGTGGGCCAGCGCTTCGTGCCGGGAATCTCCGACGCGCTGGCCTCCTACGTGTTCGGCGCGTTCGGAATGCCGTTGTGGCAGATGGCGATCGGGGCGATGATCGGGTCGGCACCCCGGGCCTTCGTCTACACCGCGCTGGGCGCTTCGATCTCGGATCTCAGCTCACCACTGGCCTACGCGGCCATCGCCGTCTGGTGCGCGACCGCGATCATCGGCGCCTTCGCCGCGCACCGCGGCTATCGCGGCTGGCGGGCCCGGCGACGCACCTGAGCACGGATCGGCGAGCGTCCCCCGACCGGGGCTCTGGGCGTCGTCCCGCAGACGCGATAACCTGAGGTTCGGGGTCAACAACCGCGGGAGTCCGGGGCAACCGGTCTGAGAAGGTGGCATACGGCGTCACCGACCGCACAACCGTCCGGGTAATGCCGGACAGGGAGAGTCGGTCATGACTGTGCTGTTCACGGTGTGGGGCTACGGCGTCACCGTCATCGAATTCGCCTCAGTACTGCTGGCGTTCCTCGGCGTCGGCCTGGGCATCCTGGGGACCCGCTGGACGTGGCCGCCTTATTTCCTCTCCAGCGTGCTCTACGGCTGGTTGTTCCTGGAGTCCGACCTCTACGCCTCGGCCGCCATGCAGCTGATCTTCATGGTCGCCGCGGTCTGGGGCTGGTTCTCCTGGGGCCGGGAGGGCGTGCGGGTACCCGGCCGGCTGAGCCCGGCGTGGCGGGTGATCGGGATCGTCGGCATCCTCGGCCTGTGGGCACTGCTTGTTCCGGTGCTGCAGAGCATCGGCGGCGCGGCCACCCGCGGTGACGCCTTCATGCTGGTGGGATCCATCGCAGGTCAGTTGCTGATGGTGCTTCAGAAAGTGGAGGCGTGGCCGACGTGGGTCGCGGTCAACGGCGTCGGGACGGTGCTCTACGCCAGCCAGGGTCTCTACTTCACCGCACTGTTCTACGCCGTCCTCATCCTGATGGCCATCACCGGATGGCGGGCATGGTCCACGCGCGCCGCGACCCGCGATCCGGTCCCGCCCGTTGTCACCCATGCCTGAGAGTGCCCCGGTCGGCCTGCTGTCGGTAGTCGGCGGGGAGTCCACCGGCAAGTCCACCCTGGCCGCGGTACTCGGGGCCCGACTGCCGGCGGTGGTGGTCGGGGAGTACCTTCGAACCTGGGTCGACCGGCGGGGGCGGGTCCCGTCGCGCACTGAACAGGCCGAGGTGATGGCCGCACAGCGCGAGTCGGAGATCCGGGCGCTGCGGGACGCCGAACGGGATGGGCTGCGATGGGTCGTCTCCGACAGTGGCCCATTGATGACGGCGGTGTACAGCATCCAGTACTACGACGACGATTCCCTGCTGCCGCAAGCCCTGGAGTGGACGGCGCTGAGCGCCCGGGTGCTCTGGTGCCAGGACGACTTCCCCTGGCAGCCCGACCCGCAACGCGACGGGTCGCACGCCAGGGCCACGTCGCAACAGATCCTGGCTGCGGTTTTCGCGGAGAATCCGCAGTTGCCGATGACAGCCGTGCGGGGGCCGTCCGAGGAACGGCTCACCGCGGTGATCGGCGAGGTCGGTTCCTTCGGTAGCCGGACATCCCACGCCCCGGGTGGCTAGGCTGCCGCCATGGCCGGCGAGGCGCCCGATGCACCGGTGAGCCCGGCAGCGGCGCACTGGTCGCCGTGGCGCAGCGGATTGGTGTTCGGCACAGCGGCGTCGTTCGTGTTCTTCCAGATGGTGCTGCAGACCTTCCCCAGCGTCATGCGGGAGGGCCTGGTCGTCGATCTCTCGCTCAACGAGTCGGGATTCGGCGGTCTGTCGTCGAGCTTCTACTACCCCTACATCCTGCTGCAGGTACCGGCGGGAATCCTGGTGTCTCGCTTCGGTGCCCGCTCGGTGCTGATGGGTGGCGCACTGCTGTGCACCGTGGCGTCCTTTCTGTTCGCGATGTCGGAGTCGGCGAACACCGCCGAGTTGACCCGCATCCTGATGGGCCTGGGCGCGGCACCGACCGTGGTGTGCACCATGACCCTGGCAGCGCAGTGGTTCCCGGCGAGGCTCTTCCCCCTGCTGGCTGCGCTGACGGAGGTGGCCGGGATGACCGGGGCGGCCCTCGGCCAGGAGACCCTCGGATTCATCGTCGAGCGCGCCGGGTGGCGCGTCGGGATGCTCGCATGCGGGGCTTTCTCAACGGTTCTGCTCATCCTGATCACCCTGTTCGTACGCAACCGCACTGTGCCGGGCGGCGGCAATGACGCGGATTGGCCCCGGCCGGCTCAGATTGCGCGACTTGTGGTTTCACGTCCCGTCCTCGCCCTCGGTACCGCCGGCGGCCTGGTGGCCTCCTCGGGAGTCGCCTTCGGGATGCTCTGGGGTGTCTCGTTCTTCCAGACTTACCATCACCTGAGCCTGTCGGCCGCCTCGGTCGTGGCCTCCTTCTACTTCTGGGGTTGCCTGCCGGGCATGCTCGGGTTTGCCTGGTTGTGTTCGCGGTACGGCACGCCCGCTCTGCTCCTGGCGCTGGGCGCGGTCGGTTCCGCGGTGATGATGGGTCTCATCCTGTTCGTGTTGGACGGCCAACTCACCCAGTCGATCGCGATGTTCGTTCTGGGGGTGTGCAACTCGTCCTACGTCCTGTCCTTCACCATGGTGAAGGACAGGGTGCCCACCGAGATGTCCGGCGTGGCGATGGGATTGACCAACATGCTGATCATGGGCATCGGCGGGCTGATCTTCCAACCGTTGATCGGGGTGCTCGCCCACAGCAGGGGGCAGGAGGTGCCCGATGCCGCCGCGCTCAGTATCACCGTCGCCGCTCCCCTGTTGGCACTGGTGATGCTGGCGCTGGGACGTGCGTCCGGATCGGATCAGGGACACCGCGTCATTCGGTAGGTATTGCCACTGCTTCCGTTGACCGACTCCATGGTGGCATCGTCGATGACAGTCACGCTGACCGTGAGCCCCGGATCTTCGGGAAAGCTGATGACGCCGTCGCTGTAGGCCCAGTCGCCAAACGGCCCGTCGCTGCTGCCGTCGGCGCGCAGGTCGATCGCAAGTTCGCAGTCGCCGTCGGTTCCCCACTTGCCGACCACGAAGTCCCGGGACGGTATGTCTCCCTTGGCGGGTGCGGCGGCCGGACTCGACGCCACGGCCGTCGAGGTCGGCGACGGCGGCGACGACGCGACCGACGTCGGGGAGGCCGGCTGCGTCGAGGAACTCGACGGCTCGGCGACAGGCTTGCCCTGGCCACCGCACGCGGCCAGAGCGAGTGCGGCGGTGACGGCCAAGGCCGGTCGAATCCTCACGTCGATCCCCTCCCGAAAAGCGGCGGATGTCCCCGCACAAGCACAGCGCGGGCGCAGCATCATCCTCGCACCCGCAGGCCGACCGGGCGCGTGATCCGGCTACCGTCGACCCGGTGACGATCTCTGGATCGCGGTTGGCCCGTGCCTTCGGTGCCGGCGCCATCGCAGTCGGTGTCGCGGCGACTCCCTCCTGCGGGCGCCCGGCAGCACCGCCGCAATCCGCGCCCACCACGATGACCCGCGCGGCGGTGCCGACCCCGCCGGCGGTGACCCTGGCTCCGGTGGGTGACATGCCCGGGGTGGCCCGGCTCGTCGAGGACGCGATTGCCGCCCGGCGGATGCCCGGCGCGGTGGTGCAGATCGGGCACGGCGGCCAGATCGTCCTACGGCAGGCCTTTGGCGCGCGCAAGCTCGACGGGGAGCCGGGACTCGACGGGTCGCCGTCACCGCCCGAGCCGATGACCCTCGACACCATCTTCGATCTGGCCTCGTTGACGAAGATCCTCGCGACATCCACCGCGGTTCTGCAGCTGTACGAGCAGGGCAAGCTGGGGATCGACGATCCGGTGCAGAACTACCTCCCCGAGTTCAATACCGGCGCCGATCCGCGGCGGGCGGTGGTGACGCTGCGCATGCTGCTCACCCACACCTCCGGTATCGGGGGAGATCTGAGTCGGCAGGGTCCGTGGGGGCTGACTGCCGCCGATCGCGCCGACGGCATCCGCCGTGCCCTGGCCGCACCCCTGGAGTTCGCCCCGGGCGAGGTCTTCCACTACTCCGATATCGGCTTCATCATCCTCGGCGTACTGGTCGAGAAGATCACCGGCGAACCCCTCGACACCTACGTGCACGACAACGTCTTCGCACCGCTGCAGATGACCGACACCCGTTACCTTCCCGCCGCCCAGGCCTGCGGCCCGCACCGGATCCGCGGAACGGCCGTCGCGTTCGACGCGGACGGGACGACACCGACCGAATGTCCCGCCGGCAGCTGGGATATCGGCGTCTTGGCCCGGGTC
>SYAB01000157.1 GCA_005787665.1 Actinomycetota bacterium | reverse complement strand
CCGATCTCGGAGCTGGGCTTCGTGGGCATCGGCTTCGGCGCAGCTCTGAAAGGCCTGCGCCACATCGTCGAGGTGATGACGGTGAACTTCAGCCTGCTCGCGCTAGATCAGATCGTGAACACCGCCTCGGCCCTGCGGCACATGTCCAACGGGCAGTTCTCCGTCCCGGTCGTCATCCGTATGGCCACCGGCGCCGGCCGCCAGCTCGCCGCCCAGCACTCGCACAGCCTGGAGAACTGGTACGCCCACATCCCCGGTATCACCGTGCTGGCGCCGGCGACGGTGGCCGACGCCTACGGCATGTTGCGGACCGCCATGAACAGCCCGGACCCCGTGGTGGTCTTCGAACACGTCGGCCTCTATAACCTCGCGGCTGACCTCGCGGAACTGGTGCCCACTGACATCGCCACGGCCGCACTGCGCCGCACCGGCGACGACGTGACCCTGATCGCCTACGGCGGGTGCGTACCCAAGGCCCTCGACGCCGCCGAGCAACTGGCCGCCGCCGGGATCGGGTGCGAGGTGATCGACCTGCGGGTGCTGCGTCCGCTGGACGACGCGACGATCATGGCGTCGGTGCGCAAGACCCACCGGGTGGTAGTGGTCGACGAGGCGTGGCACACCGGCAGCCTGGCGGCGGAGATCAGCGCCCGCATCGTCGAGCAGGCCTTCTATGAACTCGACGCCCCGATCGCCCGGGTCTGCACGGTGGAGGTGCCGATCCCCTACGCCAAACACCTTGAGCAGGCGGCGCTGCCGCAGCCGGAGAAGATCGTCGCCGCGGTGCGCGGGTTGTTCGGCGAGGCTGGTCACCCGGCATGATCGAGTTCACGATGCCCGCCCTCGGCGCCGATATGGACGAGGGAATGCTCAACGAGTGGATGGTCGCACCTGGTGACACCGTCACCCGCGGACAGATCGTCGCCGTCGTCGAAACCACCAAAGCCGCTGTGGAGATCGAGTGCTGGCACGACGGGGTCGTCGGCGAACTGCTGGTGCCGGTCGGGCAGACGGTGGCAGTCGGCACCCCGCTGGCCACTCTGCTGGAGCCCGGCGAGACCCCCGGCGTCGCAACGCGGCCGGCCGAGGCGAGCGCTCCGGAACCGACAGCCGCCGGACCGGCCCCCGGCCCTGCTCCTGCCCCGCCCGCCGCCCCGATCGGGCACCGGCTGTGGGTTTCCCCGGTGGCGCGGCGCACCGCCGCCTCGCTGGGGGTGGACCTGAAGGCCCTCACCGGGACCGGTCCGCAGGGGGCCATCACCCTGCACGATGTCGAGCACGCGGCGGCCACCGCCCATCACGAGGCACCCAAGCCGATCGCACCGACGCCGATCGCACCGACGCCGGCCGGCACCGCCGAACCCACATCCGCGGCGGAGAGGGCCCGCCAGCGCGGCGCCGCCATGCGGGCGTCGATCGCCGCGGCGATGAGCCGGTCAAAGCGGGAGATCCCGCACTATTACCTGGGCGACGAGATCGTCCTGGATGCCGCGCTGAACTGGCTGACCGAGCAGAACGCCGGCCGGCCCATCACCGAACGGGTACTTCCGGCGGTTCTTCATCTCAAGGCCGTCGGCCTGGCGGCCCGAAAGTTCCCTGAGTTCAACGGTTTCTGGCGCGATGACGGATTCGCACCGGCCTCCGGCCAGCACGTCGGGGTGGCGATCTCGCTGCGCGGCGGCGGGCTGGTGGCCCCGGCGATCCACGACGTCTCGGAGAAGACGCTGGCCGAACTGATGGCCGACCTCACCGATCTGGTGGCCCGTGCCCGGGCCGGTTCGCTACGCAGTTCGGAGATGTCCGACCCCACCATCACCCTCACCAACCTCGGAGACAAGGGCGTCGACTCGGTCTTCGGTGTCATCTACCCGCCTCAGGTCGCCATCGTCGGGTTCGGCAGGCCGGCCCAGCGGGTGATCGTGGTGGACGGCGGCATCCGGATCGCCACCACCGTGGCGGCCAGCCTGGCCGCCGACCACCGGGCCAGCGACGGCGCCCGGGGGGCGCTGTTCCTGGCCGAGATCAACCGGCTGTTGCAGCAGCCGCAGGACCTCTGAAGGAGATGACATGAGTACCGACACCCGGGCCGGCGTGATCGCGGAGCTGATCGACATCGCACCGGAGATCGACGAGGCCGACCTGTCCGACACCGAACTGCTGCGCGATCAGGTCGATCTGGACTCGATGGACTGGCTCAACTTCCTGGTCCGATTGCACAAGCGTTTCGAGGTCGACATCCCCGAATCCCAGTACGCCTCGCTGCGCACCATCGACGACCTGACCACCTATATCGACCAGCACCGCTGAGATTCGGCGGCTTGGTCAACGATGGGTCATCCATGGCACAATCCGACGATGGCTCAGCTGCCCTCGATCACCCTGAAGGATCCGTCGTCGGCGCTCACCGCCACCTTCGTTCCGTCCGCGGGAATGGTGTGCACATCGCTCTCCGACGGTGGCGTGGAACTGCTCGGTCAGCGGCGTGGCCTCAACGCCTATCTGACCACCGGCAAGACCATGGGTATCCCGATCCTCTACCCGTGGGCTAACCGGTTGAGCGCCAACGGCTACGGAGTCGACGGCGGTGCGGTGACGCTGACCCCGGGTGTCGGCGGAGTCCGGTCCGACGAGCACGGGCTGGTCATCCACGGGGTCCTGGCCGCGTACCCCGGCTGGCTGGTCAAGCAGCTCGCCGACAACCGGTTGACCGCCGACCTCGATTACGGCGGCCAGCCGCGTCTGCTGACCAGCTTCCCGTTCCCGCATGTGGTGACCCTCGACATCACCGTGGCCAACAACGCCCTGACGGTCGAGACGACGGTCACGCCGACCACATCGGCTTCGGTGCCGCTGTGTTTCGGCTTCCATCCCTATCTCACGATCCCGGACGTGCCGCGCTCGGAGTGGCTGCTGGAGACCCCACCGCTGCGACACCTGCCGGTGGACCATTGGGGGATCCCGACTGGAACCCACGAGGAGTGGCCGGCCAGGTCCGAGTTGCTCGGCGACCGCACCTTCGACGACGGGTTCGACGAGGTGCCCCAGGGCGGCAAGTTCGCGTTGTCCGGCGGAGACCGCCGCATCGAGGTCATCTTCGAGCACGGCTTCCCGGCCGTGCAGATCTTCGCCCCCGGCAACGACGACGTCGTGGGCATCGAGCCGATGACCGCACCGACCAACGCCCTGCGCAAGGGCGGCTACAGCGTCGCGGTGCCTGGCCGGCCGGCCAGCGCGACGTTCACCATCCGGGTCGCCTGACCCCGCGAACAGACGCAAAAGTCCCCGCACGCCCGGCGTGTCGGGGACTTTTGTGTCTGTTCGGCGGTCAGCGGCGGGGTTTCCAGACCACGACGGCCGTGCTCTTGGGCACCACCGCCAGGTCGCGGCGGGGCTTCGAGCGGGCCAACTCCGCAGACATTTCGGTGATCCGGGACTGCAGCGCCTCGACGTGGTTGGTCAGCTCGATGATCCGTTTGATCCCGGCGAGGTTGACCCCCTCGTCCTGGGACAGCCGTTGAATCTCGCGCAGCAACTCGACATCACGCTCGGAGTAGCGCCGCCCGCCGCCGGCACTGCGCTGCGGGCTGACCAGACCGAGACGGTCATAGGTCCGCAGTGTCTGGGCGTGCATGCCGGCGAGCTCAGCGGCGACCGAGATCAGGAAGGTCCGGCCGTCCCGGGGCTCGCCGGCCGCGATCATGGCCGGTTGCCCGCCCAGCCCGCGCGCGGGTCGAAGCCGCTGGCCTTCTCCGCTGCGGCGTAGGCCTCCAACGCCTCCAGCGCCTGACCCTCCAGGGTCGGCGGCACCGCGACCTTCACCGTGACCAGCAGGTCCCCGGCTCCGCCGCTGCGCTTGGGCACTCCGCGGCCCCGAACCCGCAGGATCCTGCCGTCGGCGGTGCCCTTGGGCACTTTGACCCCCACCTTGCCGTCCAGGGTGGGAACCGAAAGTGTTGTGCCCAAGGCCAATTCGGTGAAGCTCACCGGAACGGCGACGGTGAGGTCGTCGCCGTCGCGGCCGAACACCTTGTCGGCGCGGACGTGCACGGTGACGTAGAGGTCACCCGAGGGCGCGCCCCTCAACCCGGCTTCCCCCTGACCCGCCAACCGAATCCGCTGGCCGTCCTCCACGCCCGGGGGGATACGCACGTTGATGGTGCGGGTGCGGGTGGTCACACCGGTACCGCGGCACTCCTCGCAGGGGTGCTCGATGATCGAGCCACTGCCCCGGCAGTCGGTGCAGGGCTCGGAGAAGCCGAAAGCGCCCTGATTGCGATTGATCATCCCGGAGCCGTTACAGCTGGCGCACACCTTGGGGCTGGTGCCCGGACGCGCACCGCTGCCGTGACAGTTGGTGCACGGCGCCGGGCTGGTGAGCCGCAGCGGCATCGCCACACCCTTGGTGGCTTCCAGGAAGTCCAGCTCGGTCTCGGTCTCCAGGTCCTTTCCGCGGCGGGGCCGGCTGGTGCGCGGTTGCGCACCGCCCCGGCCGAAGAGCCCACCGAAGAGATCGCCGATGTTCGCCCCGCCGTCCTGTCCGGCCTGGCCGAACAGATCGTTGAGGTTGAAACCGCCGCTGCCGTCGTCGTAGCCGCTGAAGCCGCCGCCCCCAGCGCCGCCACCGCCACCGAACCGGCGCCCGAAGCCACCGGAGGCGAACATCCGGCGGGTCTCGTCGTACTCCTTGCGCTTGGCCGGATCGGTCAGGACGTCCCTGGCCTCACCGACCTCCTTGTACCGTTCCTCGGCCGCAGGGTTGTTGGGGTTGCGGTCCGGGTGGTTCTCAGCGAGCAGCTTCTTGGCCACCCGCTTGATCTGGGCGTCATCGGCGTCAGAGGAGACGCCGAGCACCTTGTAGAAATCCTTCTCAACCCATTCCCGTTGAACCATCTGGCGTCACCTCCTCACCCTCGCTAATCCGATTCTGCGGTGTGCGGGCCCGCCTGCCCGTCGTCTGCGGGCGTGTCGGCGCCGTCGATGGTGTCGACGACCCCGACCAGCGCATGCCGCAGCACCTGGTCGCCGAGCCGGTAACCCTGACGCATGACGTGTCCGATCAGCGGCCTGGAACCCTCGCCCTCGTGCTGCACGGCCTCGTGCAGCGAGGGGTCGAACTCCTCGCCGGTCACGCCGAAGGCCACCACGCCCAGCCCGGCGAGAGCGGCAGCCAGTTTGTCGGCCACCGACTTCAGCGGGCCGGAGTCGAGATCGCCGTGGCTACGGGCCCGGTCGAGGTCGTCGAGCACCGGCAGCAGCTGGCTGACCACAACCGCTTTGGCGCGCTCGCCGGCCGCCTCCTGGTCGCGCAGTGCGCGTTTGCGGTAGTTGGCGAAATCGGCCTGAACCCGCTGCAGATCCGCGGTGAGTTCGGCGACCTTGTCCGCCTGCTCCGAGCCGACGGGGACCCCTGGTGCCGCCCCAGCAGGGGCGGCACCTCCGGCAGCTTCGCGCACCTCACCGGTCTGCGGGTCGATGCGCCGCTTGTCGGTGAACGTCACCGGTTCGTCGCGGCCGTCCGGATAGGTCACTTCTGCTCCTGATCGTCCTCGACGACCTCGGCATCCACGACATCGTCCGCCCCGGCGCCGCCCGCGGCGCCGCCCGCGCTCTGCTCGGCCTGGGCGGCCTCGTAGATCGCCTGGCCGAGAGCCTGCGACTCCACACCCAGCTTCTCCATCGCGGACTTGATCGCCCCGATGTCCGAGCCGTTCAGCGCGGTCTTGGCGTCGGCGATCGCCGTATCGACCTTGGTCAGAGTGTCCTCGGGAACCTTTGACCCGCCCTCGGCGCCACGCTGTTCTGCGACGAACTTCTCCGTCTGGTAGACCAGCGATTCCGCCTGGTTGCGGACGTCGGCCTCCTCGCGGCGCTTGCGGTCCTCGTCGGCATGTGCCTCGGCATCTTTGATCATCCGGTCGATCTCTTCCTTGGAAATGCCGGAGCCTTCCTGGATTTTGATCGTGTTCTCCTTACCGGTGCCCTTGTCCTTGGCCGTGACGTGCACGATGCCGTT
>SYAB01000156.1 GCA_005787665.1 Actinomycetota bacterium | reverse complement strand
TACCACTGGTCGCGGGGCACGTCAAAGTCGGCGCACAGCGCCCACCACACGTCGCGGGGGTCCATGCCGTCCTCGATGGCCTGCACCGCGGTGCGCCCGCCGAGGCGGGTCAGGACGTGGTCGACCAGCAGTGAGGCACCGCGGACCGGGCCGAACTGCTCATCGACCAGCTCACGGAATTGGGTCAGCCGCACGCGGCCAACTTACCCAACCGCGTCATGGCACACCTGAACCGGATCGGCGACCTCGCCGATGCCACCGGCGGCTCGCCGAGCCGCCTCCCGGTAGCCGGGCACCGACAGCACTTCGCCCACCTCTGCGGCCAGCGCATCGCCGGTCAGCGGACGAACCAGTCGCGCACTTCCCTGTCGCACAACGCGATTCGCCAACTCCCACTGATCACCGCCACCGGGAACCACCACCATCGGCACACCGGCCAGCAGCGTCTTGGACAACATGCCGTGCCCGCCTCCGCAGATCACCACGTCGGCCCGGCGCAGCAGTTCGTCCTGTCGGCCAAACCCCACCGCCGCCCAGGGCGGCACCTCAGCGGCCACGCCGGCCATCTGTGACACCACCAGCCGGGATCCGGCCGGCAACGTGACGCCCGGGATCAGCTGTCGCAAAGCCAATTCAGCCAGCCCGCCGGCGCCGGTGACCGCTGTCGAGGGGGCGACCACCACCACCGGGCCGTCTCCGGGAGGGATCGGCAGAACCGCGTCGGTCGGCTCGAAGTGCAGCGGACCGACGACGACGGCCTCGGCCGGCCAGTCCGGGCGCGGAACCTCCAGAGCGGGCAGCGTGGCGATGAGGCGGCGGGCCGGGCCGGGATCACGCGCGGGCAACCCGATCTCCTGACGCACCCGGCAACGCTGCTGGTCACCCGCCCGGATCGACCGGGCCGTGAAGGCCCGCATCACGCCGTCACGCAACCGGCCCCGAAGGCCGGACCCCGGCGCCAGGCCGCTGCCGATAGGCGGCAGACCCTTCGACGGCAGGTAGAGCGGATGGGGGCTGAGTTCGGCCCACGGCAGGCCCAGCAACTCCGCTGCCATCCCGCCGCAGGCCGTGATCACGTCGGAGACGACGAGATCAAGCCGAAGGCGTTGCAGTACCGGCTTGTTCACCACCGCCATCGTCGCGGCCCGCTGGTGGATCTTCGCACCGGCATCATCGTCGTCGTAGCCGCCGGGGTCCAGACCGAGGAGTTCGACAGCCTCGATTCCCACGGCGCGGGCGGTATCGAGCCACCGGGTTCCGGTGATCAGCACCGGGTCGTCCCCGGCACTCCTCAAGAGCAGGCACAGCGCGAGGGCGGGGAAGGCGTGTCCGGCCTCCGGTCCGGCGACCACCGCGACCCGCATTGGCCCTACCTTGCCACAGGCCGGCTCGGACTACGCTGGCGCACATGACCGAGCAGACTGCGAACATCAGCACCGACGTCGACAACGCCCACACCGTCGAGGTGTTGCTCAACGCTCTGCAGGACCAGGACTTCGACACCGCCGCGGCCGTCCTCGACGCCGACCTGGTGTATCAGAACGTCGGCCTCCCGACGATCCGTGGCCGGGCCCGGGCGATGAAGCTGCTCCGCGGTATGGAGGGCCGGGCCGCATTCGAGGTCAAGACCCACCGGATCGCGGTCAACGGTTCCTCGGTACTCACCGAACGCACCGACGTGCTGATCTTCGGCCCGGTTCGCCTTCAGTTCTGGGTATGCGGGGTGTTCGAGGTCTCAGGCGGCCGGATTACCCTGTGGCGGGACTACTTCGACGTGTGGGACATGACCAAGGCACTGGTGCGAGGACTGCTCGGCGCGGTGATACCCGCGCTTCGGCCCTCGCTTTAGTTTCAGGCGGAACGCGCCGGCCCCAGTTCCTCGAATGCCTGCGCCCACCCCGACAGCCGGTCGGTGGCACCGGACAGTTCGTAACGGTAGCGCTGCTCGACGATGGGGCTGCCCGCGTTGGCCGACGACACCAGCTGCGCCGCCGCGGTGACCATCTCGTTGTACTGCCGCACTCCGCCGCTGAGCTGAGCCGTCAACGCGTTGATCGTCGGCGCCAGGTAGCTGCGGGAATCGGGGTTCTCCCGGGCGGCGCGTTCCATCGAAGCCACTTCCGAGGCCGTCGCCGCCATCGCCGCCGCGGACCGCCCAGCCGCAGCAGTCAGCTCCCGGATCTCCTCGGCCGGCAGCATCGCACCGCGCTGCATCACCGCCAGCAGGGAATGCAACCCACGTTCCGAGGCTCCCAGTGCGGACATCGCCGGTCGGGCGGCCGAGCCCTGCGGCGGGAGCCGGCGGCCACTGACCTCGCGCTGGGGCGGCAGCGGCTCGCCGCGCAACCAGCGGTAACGCAGCAACCACAGCGTCGCGGGGATCGCCGCACCCGCGGCGATCAAACCCGTGATCAGCAGCGCCCATACCGGGGTGCTCCACACCGCCAGCAGGCCGGTGACGAAAACCCAGAACGCCGTGGTGAAGGCGAAGAACACCCCGAACCGCAGCGCCCAGCGCCGCTTGCGCAACAACCGGGCGCGCGGGTCGGACACCGAACCGAGTTTCGCCGCGGCGGCATCGGCGTACTCGCTGGCGGTGTCGAGGCCGCGCTGCAT
>SYAB01000155.1 GCA_005787665.1 Actinomycetota bacterium | reverse complement strand
TCGCCGACCACGCCGCCGGTGCGCAACTCGGCCAGCATGGACCTCGCCTGGGCTTCCCCGACCGCGAGGATCGAGTCCTCGGCGTGCAGGCCGACCTCGGGTGGATACATCGTGCGGCCGCGGACCGCGAAGGAGATCACCCGCAGCGGAACCTTGAGGAGTTTGGCAAGCTCATAGGTTCGCGCCACCACGTCGGCTGAACTCGGTGTGCCGGGGTAGCCACAGGTGATGCGGGTCAGTACCCCGCCCCGGGGTTCGCGGTATCCGCGCGGGGCGATCGCCACCGCCACCGGCGAGGAGTGCAGCAGGCGGTCGGCGGTGGACCCGACCACGACCTGACCCAGTTGGCCGTTCGCCGAGGACCCGAGAACCAACGCCTGGGCGTCGACTTCGCTCACCACCTCCACCAATCCGCCGGACACCGAACGGTGTGCGTGGCTGTGATACCGCACTTCCGGCCGGTGCGGCATCGCGTCCAGGTAGCGGCCGGCCTCCTTGGCGGAATCGGCTGCCAGTTGGTCGGCCCACGCGGCGTACTCGGCGTCGACGCGGGCCGGCGACGGTGTGGTCCACGGCTTGGGCACGATGGTCACCACGGTCAGTGAGGTGCCCAGAGTCCGCGCCGCGCCGACTGCGAGGTTCAGCGGTGCGGTGCCACTTTTTCCGGCCAGGTAGCCGACGACGACCGTCATGGCGTGGCACCACCGTCGGCGATCGAGTCGGCGCTGCGGGGGTTGAGCGCACTGTGGTGGCGTCCCCAGAGGAAGTAGAACGCCAACACCACGCCGACCCAGGCGGCGAACGCCAGCCAGGTGTACCAATGCAGGCTGGCCAGGATGTAGAGGCAGGCAAACACCGAGAGCACCGGGGTGACCGGATAGCCGGGAACCTTGAACCCGCGCGGCAGGTCGGGTTCACGGCGGCGCAGGATGATCACCGCCACAGAGACGGTGATGAACGCCACCAGGGTGCCGATCGAGACCATGTCGGCCAACTTGTCCAGGGGCACCAGGCCGGCCAGTAGGCCGACCACGACGGCCACCACGATCGTGTTGTTGATCGGCGTCATGGTGCGCGGGCTGACCTTGGCGAACATCGAGGGCAGCAGTCCGTCGCGGCCGATGGCGAACAGGATTCGGGTCGATCCGTACAGCGTCACCAGGGTGACTGAGAAGATCGAGATGACAGCGCCCGCGGCCAGCACCGTTCCCCAGTAGTTCGCGCCGGTGACGTTGTCGAGGATGGCGGCCAGGCCGGCCTTCTGACCCTTGAAATCGGTCCAGTCCTGGGCGCCGATGGCGGCGAGAGTGACCACGATGTAGACCACGGTGACGGTCAACAGTGCGGCCAGAATCGCTCGCGGCATCGTCCGCTGCGGATCTTTCACTTCATCGCCGGCGGTGGAGATCGCGTCGAGACCGATATAGGAGAAGAAGATCGTGCCCGCGGCCGCACTGATACCGGCCGCACCGAACGGCGCGAAGTTTGCGAAACGGTCGGCGTTGAAGGCGGTGAACGCGATCACGGCGAACATCACCAGCACACCGAGTTTGATGATCACCATCACGGCGTTCACCGCGGCCGATTCGCTGGCACCCCTGATCAGCAGCAGGGCGCACAGCATCACCAGGAAGACGGCGGGAAGGTTGATGATCCCGGGCTCGGTGTCCCAGGGGGCTGCCGAGAACGCTTGCGGCAGAGCATGTCCCAGAAAATTTTCCAGAAGCTTATTGACGTACTGACTCCAGCCGACGGACACCGCCGCTGTGGAGACAACGTACTCGAGCAGCAGGCAGGCGGCCACGCCCATCGCCACCACCTCCCCGAGAGTGGTGTAGGCGTAGGAGTACGTCGATCCGGAGACCGGCACCGCAGAGGCCAGTTCGGCGTAACAGATTGCCGCTAGGCCGGCGGCGATGCCGGCGATGATGAAAGACACAACGACACCCGGCCCGGCTTGGGGCACCGCTTCGGACAATACGAAGAAGATGCCGGTGCCGACGGTGGATCCGATGCCGAACATCGCGAGTTGGAAGGTGCCGATGGAGCGTTTGAGATTTTGGGCGGCGCCGTGCGCGACGGGCGCGTCGATCAGCGGCCGTCGCCGCAGCATCTGTTCGATGAGGGAAACCGATGGGGCCGACATGGGAGCCTCCTGTGGGTGCGAATCCGCCGATTATGCCTGCCCTGGTGGCTTTGTGCTGGCTAGTCATCGTGTACAAACACGCTGTGGGTACCAACGGCATCGTCATCATCGGCGGCGGCCTCGCCGCTTGCCGCACCGCAGAGCAGGTGCGCAAGTCGCAATTTCCCGGTCCGGTCACCATCGTCAGCGACGAGGCGCACCTGCCCTATGACCGGCCGCCGTTGTCTAAAGATGTACTGCAGGACTTCGACAAAGGTATTACGGATGTGGTGCTCAAACCCGCCGATTTCTATGCCGACAGCGACATCACCCTGCGACTGGGCAGTGCCGCGCAGTCGCTGGATACCGCGGCCCGAACCGTCACGCTGGCCAATGGAACCGTGCTCGGCTACGACGACCTCGTCATCGCCACCGGCCTGGTTCCCAAACGCATTCCCGCACTGCCCGACCTGGCCGGTATCCGGGTACTGCGCTCATTCGATGACGCGCTGGCCCTGCGCCACCACGCCACGTCGGCACGCCGCGCGGTGATCATCGGCGCGGGGTTCATCGGCTGCGAGGTCGCCGCGAGTCTGCGCAAGCTGGGTGTTGACGTGGTGCTCGTCGAACCGCAGCCCGCGCCGCTGGCCTCGGTTCTCGGCGAGCAGGTGGGACAGTTGGTGGCCCGGTTGCACCGCGCCGAGGGAGTCGACCTGCGCACCGGTACCGGGGTTGCCGGGGTGCGCGGCGACGCCGGCACAGTCACCGCGGTGGAGTTGAGCGACGGCACCGTCGTGGACGCCGATCTGGTGGTCATCGGTATCGGGTCCAGGCCCGCCACCGACTGGCTGGCCGGCAGCGGGGTCGCACTTGTCGACAAGGACAACGGTGTGCTCTGCGACGCGGTCGGTGCCACCAGTGCCGCGCACGTGTGGGCGCTGGGCGATGTCGCGTCCTGGCGAGACGCCACCGGACATCAGGTGCGCGTGGAGCATTGGAGCAACGTCGCCGAACAGGCCCGGGTGCTGGTGCCGGCCATGCTGGGCATGGATATACCCGCGCTGACCGTGGTGCCGTATTTCTGGAGCGACCAGTACGACGTGAAGATCCAATGCCTCGGCGAACCTGAACCCGGCGATGTCGTGCACGTCGTCAGCGACGACGGCCGGAAGTTCCTGGCGTACTACTCTCGCGACGGCGTGCTGGTCGGAGTTGTCGGCGGCGGCATGCCCGGCAAGGTGATGAAGGCCCGGGCCAAGATCGCCGCGGGGGCGCCGGTCAGCGACGTTCTCGATTAAGTCGGGCGTCGAGATCTTGACCGTCGGCCATCGTGTCGAACGCGTCGCCGAGTGCC
>SYAB01000154.1 GCA_005787665.1 Actinomycetota bacterium | reverse complement strand
GGGTCGGGCCCGGTGACACCGTCCTGGACCTGGCCGCCGGCACCGCCGTGTCGACGGTCGAGATCGCCAAATCCGGGGCGTGGTGTCTGGCGGCGGACTTCTCGGTGGGGATGTTGCACGCCGGCCATCAGCGTCCAGTGCCCAAAGTCGGCGCCGACGCCACCCGCCTGCCGTTCGGCGATGACGTGTTCGATGCGGTCACGATCAGCTTCGGTTTGCGCAACGTCGTCGACACCGGCGCCGGCTTACGCGAGATGCTCCGGGTCACCAAGCCCGGCGGGCGACTGGTGGTGTGCGAGTTCTCCACGCCCGCGGTGCCGGTGTTCGCCACCGCCTACAAGGAGTATCTGATGAAGGCGTTGCCACGGGTCGCGCGGGCGGTGTCGAGCAACCCGGAGGCCTACGTGTACCTGGCCGAGTCCATCCGGGCCTGGCCCGACCAGCAGGCACTGGCCGACCGGATTGAGCAGGCCGGCTGGTCACAGGTCAGCTGGCGTAATCTCACCGGCGGGATCGTCGCCCTGCATCAAGGGCGTAAACCGCTCTAGCAGAACGGCTTTCGGCCGTCCAGCAGTCGTGAACCGGCCCCGCCCATCCGCCAGGCCCGGGCTACCAGGTCGGCGTCATCATCGCTGACGAGATTGCCCATCACCCGGACCGCGACTCTCATCAGAGCGGCCGATCGCATGCCCAGCGGGCCGGCCATCGGCAGAAAGCGGGGCAGGGTCAGCAGCAGCCCGAGTCGGCGGGCCACCGAGAATCCGCGCCCGTAGTGCGCCTGCAGTAATGCCGGCCAGGCCGCCGTCGCCGCTTCACCAGAGTCCAGCATCTGCGCGGCCAGTCGTCCGGTCTCCAGGCCGTAGTCGATGCCTTCGCCGTTGAGCGGGTTCACGCACGCCGCCGCGTCCCCGATCAGCATCCAATTCTCACCCGCCACCCCGGAGACCGCACCGCCCATCGGCAGCAGTGCCGAGGCGTGGGCCCGCGGCTGGCCGGTGAAGCCCCAGGCCGCGCGTTTGAGGTCGGCATAGTGGCGCAGCAGCGGCCGCAGTGCCACCTCGGCGGGCCGCTTCGCGGTGGCCAGAGCGCCCACTCCGAGATTCACCTGACCGTTGCCGAGCGGAAAGATCCAGCCGTATCCGGGCAGCACCTGGCCGTCGGCCGAGCGCAGTTCCAGATCCGAGGAGATCCACGGTTCGTCCGCGCGCGGCGACGTCAGATAGGCCCGCGCGGCCACCCCGTAGACCGTCTGCTGATGCCATTGCCGGCCCAGCACCCGGCCCAACGGTGAGCGCGCCCCGTCGGCGACGATCAGCCAACGGCAGCCCACCCGTGATCCGTCGGCCAGGATCACCGCCTCCACCCGTCCGGCGCTGTCCCGGGCGACGTCGACGCACTTGCGTCCCAGCGCCATGGCGGCTCCGGAGTCCACGGCGACCTGACGGATGCGGTCATCGAGTTCGGTGCGGGGCACCGCACTGCTGGTCGTCGGGAACGACTTCCCCGGCCAGCGGACCTCCACGTCGGTGCCGTAGCCCGCCATCCGCAGTCCGTGGTGGTGGATCCGGCCGTCCAGCCACTCGCGCAGACCGAGGGCGCGCAGTTCGGCGACCGCGCGCGGAGTCAAGCCGTCCCCGCAGGCTTTATCGCGCGGAAACTCGCAGGCGTCGATCAGGAGGACGTCGCGTCCGGCGCGGGCCGCCCAGGCTGCCGCCGCGGATCCGGACGGCCCGGCGCCGACCACGACGACGTCGGCCCGGACCTCCGATGCTGATGCGACCACGCTTCACAGTATGTTAGGTCGGTGAGGACACCGGCGACCGTGGTGGCAGGCGTGGACTTCGGCGACCCCGATTTCGCCCAGTCCGTCCGCGCCGGTGTGGCCCGTGTCGATGAGCTGATCGCCGCCGAACTGAGCAGCGGCGATGAGTTGATGACCGAGGCCGTGCTGCACCTGTTCGAAGCCGGCGGCAAGCGGTTTCGCCCGCTGTTCACCGTGTTGTCGGCCCAGATCGGTCCCGACCCGGACGCCTCGGACGTTGTCGTGGCGGGCGCGGTCATCGAACTGGTCCACCTGGCCACCCTCTACCACGACGACGTGATGGACGAGGCTCAGATGCGCCGCGGCGCACCATCGGCAAATGCCCGCTGGGGCAACAACATCGCGATTCTTGCCGGGGACTACCTGTTCGCGACGGCCTCGCGGTTGGTGGCCGATCTCGGTCCTGAGGCGGTGCGCATCATCGCCGAGACGTTCGCCCTGCTGGTCACCGGACAGATGCGCGAGACCAAGGGCTCAGGCGTCGACGACGATGCCGTGTCGCACTACCTGAAGGTGGTCTCGGAGAAGACCGCATGTCTGATCGCCGCGGCCGGACGCTTCGGCGGAACGTTTTCCGGGGCCAATGCCGATCAGATCGAGCGACTCGGCCGGATCGGCGGAATCATCGGCACCGTGTTCCAGATCGCCGACGACATCATCGACATCGAGAGCGACCCCGACGAGTCCGGCAAGTTGCCCGGTACCGACCTGCGCGAGGGGGTGCACACCCTGCCGGTGCTCTACGCACTCGAGGAGACCGGGTCGGCCGCCGACCGACTGCGGGAACTCCTCAAGGGCCCGGTGACCGACGACGAGACCCTGGCCGAGGCGCTGGGACTGCTGCGGGCCTCCGGCGGTATCGCCGCGGCGAAACTGACGGTGCAGCAGTACGCCGAGCAGGCCCGGGCCGAGTTGGCCGGGCTTCCCGACGTGCCGGGGCGACGTGCGTTGGCTTCGCTGGTGGACTATACGGTTAATCGACACGGATAGCCGATCCGGAACTTTCGGGCCGCTTCGGGGCGTTAATCTCCCCGGATGGATCGTTCGAGGAGGACATAGATGACCTGGCATCCCACCGCCAACCGGATGAAGACTTTCGTGCTGCTCGTCGGCATGTCGGCGCTCATCGTCTTCATCGGGTCGCTGTTCCAGAACAAGTCCATCCTGGCCCTGTCGGTGCTGATGGCCGTCGGCATGAACATCTACGTCTACTTCAACAGCGCCAAACTGGCACTGAAGGCCATGAAGGCTCAGCCGATCACCGAGGTGCAGGCGCCGGAGATCTTCGCGATGGTGCGCGAGTTGTCCACCGCCGCGCACCAGCCGATGCCCAGCCTCTACATCAGTGACACAGCCAACCCCAATGCGTTTGCCACCGGACGCAACCCGCGCAACGCGGCGGTCTGCTGCACCACCGGGATCCTCAACCTGCTCGACGAGCGCGAGTTACGCGCGGTGCTCGGGCACGAACTCTCCCATGTCTACAACCGCGACATCCTGATCTCGTGCGTGGCAGGCGCGCTGGCCTCCGTGGTCACCGGTATGGCGCAGATGGCGATGTTCACCGGAGTGCGGGGCGGCGGCCGCGGGCCCAATCCGCTTGCGCTGCTGCTGGTTTCGCTCCTTGCGCCGATGGCCGCGACGGTGATCAAGATGTCGGTGTCACGCTCCCGGGAGTATCAGGCCGACGAGTCCGGCGCTCAACTCTCCG
>SYAB01000153.1 GCA_005787665.1 Actinomycetota bacterium | reverse complement strand
CACGTCGAGCGAGTCGTCGAAGCCGAGCTTGTACTTCAGTCCGACGGCCAGCGCGCACAGGATGCCGGCGGTCGCGCCGATGGCGAGCGCACCGACCACGTTGACCGACGAGCAGGCCGGCGTGATCGCGACCAGTCCGGCGACGATACCCGATGCCGCGCCCAGCGAGGTCGGGTGACCGTCGCGGATGCGCTCGGTGAGCAGCCAGCCCAGCATCGCGGCCGCGGTCGCGACCGTGGTGGTGACGAAGGTGGTGCCGGCGATGCCCCCGGCCCCGATGGCCGAGCCGGCGTTGAACCCGTACCAACCGAACCACAGCAGGCCGGCTCCGAGCATCACGAACGGAAGGTTGTGCGGACGCATCGGCGAGCCGGGCCACCCGAGGCGCTTACCCAGGATGAGGGTGAGCACCAGAGCGGCGATGCCCGCATTGATGTGAACCGCGGTGCCACCCGCGAAGTCGATGGCCTTGAGCTTGTTGGCGATCCAGCCGCCGGTCTCGGCCGTGACGCCGTCGAAGGCGAACACCCAGTGCGCGACCGGGAAGTAGACGAAGGTCGCCCACAGTCCGGCGAAGATCAGCCAGCCGCCGAACTTCAACCGGTCGGCGACCGCCCCGGAGATCAGTGCGACGGTGATGATCGCGAACATCAACTGGAACGCCACGAACACCGTCATCGGGATCGTGCCGGCCAACGGGATGGTGACCTCGGCGACCGCCTCGATACCGGCGGCCGGATCGGCGATGACCTCGGTGAAGGCATTACCCCCGATGAGGCCTTTGAGACCGAAGTACTGGCCCGGGGCGCCGAAGAGGCCGGACGTGCTGTTGCCGAAGGCGATCGAATATCCGTAGATCACCCACAGCACTGTCACCACGCCCATGGCGCTGATGCTCATCATGATCATGTTGAGCACGCCGCGGGCGCGCACCATGCCACCGTAGAAGAATGCCAATCCGGGTGTCATCAGCAAGACGAGCGCGGCGCTGACCAGCATCCACGCCGTGTCTCCGGAGTCCGGCACTCCCATCACTGGGAATTGGTCCACTCGCAGTTCCCTCCTTCACGGCGCGGCCGTGCACCACGCCAGGACAGACATTGCGCAGTGCTTGTTTCCGCGGACGATCCCTGGTGTTGCGTCCACGTGAACGGATGACGGGCTTGCGTTTCGCTGTTGTTAACTCCCGCATTCAGCCGAGCAGGGCGTCGACGAACGCGCCCGGCTCGAAGGGGGCCAGATCGTCGGGACCCTCACCGAGCCCGACCAGCTTGACCGGCACACCGAGTTCCTGTTGCACGCGGAACACGATGCCGCCCTTCGCGGTTCCGTCAAGCTTGGTCAGCACCACCCCGGTGATCTCGACGACGTCGGCGAACACCCGGGCCTGAGCCAGGCCGTTCTGCCCGATCGTCGCATCGAGCACCAGCAGCACCTCGTCGACGGCGGCACGCTTCTCCACGACGCGTTTGACCTTGCCCAGTTCGTCCATCAGGCCGGTCTTGGTGTGCAGGCGGCCGGCGGTGTCGATGACGACGACATCGGCGCCGGCGGCGATCCCGGCGTCGACCGCGTCAAAGGCGACCGAGGCCGGATCGGCCCCCTCCGGTCCACGCACCACCTCCGCGCCCACCCGGGCGGCCCAGCTCTGCAACTGGTCGGCGGCGGCCGCACGGAAGGTGTCCGCTGCACCGAGCACCACGCGGCGCCCATCGGCCACCAGCACTCGGGCCAACTTGCCGACCGTCGTGGTCTTCCCGGTGCCGTTGACGCCTACCACCAGCAGTACCGAGGGCTTGTCGGCGTGCGGCAGCGCCTTGATGGAGCGGTCGAGGCCGGGATCGAGCTCCTCGACGAGGACCTCGCGCAGCACCGCTCTGGCCTGAGCCTCGGTGCGCACGCTGCTGCTGGCCATGGCCGAGCGCAGATGCTCGGTGACCGACGCGGTGGCTGTCGGGCCGAGATCGGCCACCAGCAGGGTGTCTTCGACCTCTTCCCAGGACTGCTCGTCGAGGTCGCCGCCACCGAGCAGTCCGAGCATGCTGCGGCCGAACGCGTTTTGCGATTTGGCCAGCCGACCGCGCAGCCGCTCGAGGCGGCCGGCAGTCGGGGCGATCGACTCGACCTCAGGTGCGACGGATTCTCGCGTGGCCGACGGCGGGGCGGGCGCCGGGACCGCCGGGGACTCGACGACCACCGGGGATTCGGGCTCGACGACCACCGGAGGCTCAGGAAGCCGCACTTCGGCGATCGGGCGCTTGGGCGAATCGCGCGGGACCGCGGCGTCGTCGCCGACCCCGGGTAACCCGGCACCGTGTCCGGGTTCCCGTTCGACGGTGGCCGGCGCTGACGATTGTGTGAAGGTTATGCCCGATGACACCGTGTAGCCGCCGGAACGGTCGACCGGTGTGGCAGCCTCGATGGCGGTGTCGGGGGCGCCGCGCAGACTGACCTGCCGGCGGCGATAGAGCACCGAACCGACGACCAGTGCGATGAGGACGAGGACGGCGATGACCGCGATGGCGATCCAGAGACCCTGGGACACCGTGTCATTGTTCCAGGGTTGCCCGCCATGAACCTGAGCACCCGCAAACTGCGGCATATCGACGCCTGCCTGACCGGTCCAGTGGAGTACGTCGGGGTGAGCGCCGGATTCCAGTGGTTCGATCTGCCCTACAACGCGCTCACCCAGACCAGCCTGGCCGCCGTGGATCTGAGTCGCACCTTCCTGGGGACGGCCCTGCGGGCGCCGGTGCTGATCGGGGCGATGACCGGGGGTGCCGACCTCGCGCGCACGATCAACCGCAATCTCGCCGCGGCCGCGCAACAGCTGGGCGTCGGCATGATGCTGGGATCCCAGCGCATCATGCTGGGCGACAGCCCCGATGCGCAACGCGCCGCGACCAGCTTCGAGGTCCGCGACCTCGCCCCCGACATTCTGCTGATCGGCAATATCGGGCTGGCGCAGGTGACCGACACCCTGGCTCCCCGGCTCACCGCCGCGCTGGACAGAGTCGGCGCCAATGCGGTTGCCGTGCATATCAATCCGCTGCAGGAGGCGATGCAGCAGGACGGTGACACCGACTTCACCGGGTCGGTCGACCGACTGGCGAAGCTCGCCGCGGAGTTGGACTATCCGGTGATGGTCAAGGAGGTCGGCCACGGGATCGGCGCCGCTGCGGCCCAGCGACTGCGGGGGCTCCCCCTGGCCGCGGTCGACGTCGCAGGCGCCGGCGGCACGTCCTGGGCGCGGGTGGAGCAGCTGGTCCGCTACGGCGAGGTGCGCTATCCGGCGGTCGCCGACTGGGGCATCCCGACCGCCCAGGCTCTGATGGAGGTTCGGCGCGAACTGCCGGAGATGCCCCTGGTCGCCTCCGGCGGGGTCCGCTCGGGGATGGATGCGGCGAAAGCGGTGGCGCTGGGCGCCGATGTGGTGGCGATGGCGCGCCCCCTGCTGGCGCCGGCGATCGAGTCCACCGCCGCGGTGGTCGATGTTCTCGGCGGATTCGTCGAGGAGCTCAGGGTTTGCCTGCACGGCTGTGGGGCGGCTGACCTGCAGGAACTACGCCGCATCGGGGTGTCGGGCTAGCTGGGAAAAGTTTCTCCGGAAAAAGTGTGCGATCCGGGTCTGGTGATGGCACCTACCTGTGAAAGCAGCCCATCGGGGGCTGCGATACACAGAGGAGAAACTCATGACCACCACTTCTGCCCTCGCCAAGCTGGGTGCGATCGCCGCTTCGGTGGCGGCTCCGGCGATGCTGTTCCTGGGTGCGGGTACCGCCGAGGCGTTCGACATCCAGGTGCCGCTCGCCGTCTGGGGAACCTCGGCGCCCGGCGGCGTCGACGTGCACGTGGTGACGCCGGCGGAGGGCCTCAGCGGCTGGTGCACCTACAGCTCGATCGCGCGGGGCAATCAGATCGGAAAGCCCCTGCCCGCCATCGGCGTCCCGTTCTACCTGGGTCCGGTGGGCGAGGTGAACGAAGGCATGCTGTGGTTCCCCTCCTGGCCGACGGGTGCCACCTGGGACACCACCGTGAGCTGCCCCAACGGGACTCTGACCGTTCCGACGGTCTGGTGACGGTCCCCACGGTTCACGGCGTGGGTGGTTCGGTGTCGGCACGGCTCACTCGCCGGCACCGGACCGCTGCGCCGGCCGGGCCCGCGCTCAGCGACGGCGAATTGGTGAATGCCGCGGTGGCGGGTGATCGCGGCGCGTTCGCCGAGATCTATGACCGCTACGCCAATCGGCTCTACGACTTCTGCCTAGGGCTGATCAGTGATCGCGATGGCGCGGCCGACTGCGTCCAGGACACTTTCTGTTCTGCCACAGGCGATCTCAAGGACCTGAGAGAACCCGACAAGCTGCGCCCGTGGCTGTATTCGATCGCGCGGCATCATGCCATGCGCCGTCTTCGTCACCGTTATCGAGAGCAGGTCTCCGACACCATGCCCGACGTGGAATCGCATGAGGCGGGGCCCGACACCGTAGCCAGTCAGAGCGAGTTGGCTCGCTTGGTCACCGACGCCGCGGGCGGCCTCTCTGAGCGGGATCGCGAACTCCTGGAGCTGTCCTACCGCCATGGGCTGGACGGACCCGAACTCTCCGAGGTTCTCGGTGTCTCGCTGTCGAACGCGAACACCATGGTGTTCCGGTTGCGGCAGACCATCGAACGTTCGCTGGGGGCGCTGCTCGTCGCACGCGGGGCATGCGTCGGCCATAGCGACTGCCCCGAGTTGACCGCGCTCGTGAAGGATTGGGACGGACTGTTCACCGTCCTCATGCGCAAACGCCTTTCCCGTCACATCGAGTCGTGCCCGTCATGCACCCTGGAACAGATTCGGCAGGTCAATCCGGTCGCGCTGCTGGGCGCCGCTCCGGCGTTCATCCCCGCCCCGGAGTGGCTGCGCAACCAGACACTGGACCGGGTCGCGTTGGTGTCCACCAGTTCGGGCATTCCCGTGGGCGGCCCGCCTCGACGGGTGGGGATGGGTATCACCGCCATCGTCGGCCTCCCACTGCTGGGCGTGGGTGCGGCGATGATCTGGCTGGCACGGCCCGAAGCCCCGATCGCTCCGCTGGTCGGCACCGCAACAAATCCCCCGACCACAAGCCCGTCGTTGAGCGAACGGCCGGTTCCCCCGTCGGGGAAAACCTCCCTCCCGCGCGCTTCGGGGATCATCAGCTCGCCTGCGACGACAGCCAGTCCGGCACCCAGCCGAACAGATGCCGGCCCGACGTCAAGCCAGTCAGCCGTGACGACTCCGGCGCCCAGCAGCCTGCCGTCCACCTCGGTGCCCTCCACCCCGCCACCCCCCTCAGCGCCACCCCCCTCAGCGCCACCCCCCTCAGCGCCGCCCCCCAGTGCCGGGCCTCCCATGCCGCCCAGCAGCGCGGGACCCCCCGCTGCGGAACCCCCTCCCCCGCGACCCCCCGCCGCAGACCCCCCGCCGAAACCGAACGTCACCCCGCCCTGGCCACAAACCGACACCGGGCCAGAGGCAAACCCCCACGTCACCCCGCCCTGGCCACAAACCGAAACCGGGCCAGAGGCCATCGAGCTACCACTCGAGCTGCCAGAGCTGATCATCACGACGATCCCCTTGATCCCGCTGAGCCCCCCGCTCACGGAGTGAGCGGCTGACACCTCTTAGAACGGCGGCGGCTTGTTCCGCGCGGCGAGTTCCGCAGTGTTGAGCGCACGCTCCCGTTTGGCGCGCCGAGCCTCATCGGCGAGTCGCGATCGACGGCGCTTGGGCATCTGCAGACCCCGCTCGGGAGATTCCTCGACAGCGGGCGCCTTGAGACCGCGCGGTACCGGCGCCGTCGCGGTATTCCAGTCGGGAAAGAGCAACCGGCTGCCCGGCGCGGTGGCGTAGTCCGTGCCCGACGGCGATGTCCAGCGAATCGTGCCATCGGGACGCTGCTCATCAGTCCAGCCCCAGAAGGTCTTCAGAAGATGGTGTTTGCGGCACAAACACCGAAGATTCGACGGGTGAGTCGGACCGGCCGGCCAGGGAATCGCGTGATCGACGTCGCAGTGTTCAGCGGGCTGGTCGCAGTTCGGGAATCGGCATGTCAGATCGCGCATCCTGACGAACTCGTCCAACGCCGTGGACGGTCTGTACCGCGGCTCCGGTGCGTCGGTGGGCGGTCGCAGGTGCCGGACCTTTGCGCCGGTGCGGATCAGTTCGGCCAGCAGCGGAGCGGGAACGATCCCGCCACCGAGGACCACTGCGGTCGCCGGTGGACCGGTGGGTTCAGGCTCCGGATCGCCGAGTAGGTAATCCCGCAGATTCATGCCGCCGCCGAAGGGCGGGTCGCCCGGGCCTGACAAGTTCGGGTCCGGATCGCTGCGCAGCGCATCCGGTTCCGCGAGCACGTGAATGACCACCGCCGCGGCCGAACCGCCGCCGGCGGCCTCACAAGCGGGCGAACCGCACTGGCAGGCCAGTTCCGCTGACCCCGCCGCCAGCGCCCCGAGGGCATCGGCGCGACGCTGGCCGACGGTGCGCGGGTCATCGACGCACACCGCCTGAGCCATCTGGTTGAGCCGGCGCTGCAGGATCGCCGCGTCGGTGGCGAACAGCCGGCCCCAAACGGCAGAGGTCCCGGACTCGTCATCGCGGCTGCCGATCTCAATATCCCGGCTGCGGGCCCGGGCACGGCTGCGCCGCACCCCGGCCGGATCGAACTTGTCGACCCACGTATCGATGGCGCGTTCCAGCTTGTAGTCCGACAGCGGCCCCCAGGAAACGCAATGCCCGGCCAGAGCGGCATCAATGGCGACCAGAGCATCCGCGTCGTCAACCAGCAGGGTGCGCCAGGCGATCGCCGAGACCACCCGATAGCTCAGCAATCCCTCGGCGAAGAGACCCGCCAACTGGGGTAGCCGCCGCTCCAACGCCAACCCGAGCCGCATCTCCCACAGCGCGCGACCGTGGGTGATGCGCAGGGCGGCCGACACCTCGGCCGCCGCCGCGTCCCAGGAATCGCACGCCCAATCCGCGTGGTCGTCGTCACTGCAGCGCCGGCGGGTCAGTTCTGCGACAGCGGCAAGCCGCCGGGCAGCGGCGGATGCCTCGGCGACAGCCCACTTTTCGATGGTGGAAACGACGGCCGCGTCGTCAGCTTCACGAAGATCAACATCGAACATACGTTCTATGATAGGACGTGGGTCCGACCGAATTGACTCCTCGCACCGAACCCCCGACGACGTGCGCGCTACCGGCCGGCTCCCGCGGGGAATGTCACGATGACATCCGGGATCACGGTGAGCACGGGATTGGGCGCCGCCGGAGCGGCGGGCCACGCGATCGCGGGATCAGCCACCGTCGGCAAATCGAAGTCGCGCGGACCCATCGGGGGCGGAACCTGCTGAGGTGTCACCTCCGGCAGTGACACGACGGGCCACGAAACGGCTGGAGGCACCCACACCGGCGGCTTTGCCTCCGGTGCAGCGACTTCGGGTGCTGACGCCTCGGGCGCCGTCGCCTCGGGCGCTGGCGCGTCGGGCTCCGGGACGCCGGGTGCGGAGGCCTCGGGCGCTGCGACTTCCGGAATGGACAGGGTCTGTTCGTGGGGCGCCGGTGCGACAACAGCGGGAATGGGCGCGACTGCCGACGGGACGGCGTGGGCCGGCGCCAGCACGGTATTCGCCGGGGACGGCACGAACGGACGGAGCGGGCCATTCGGCCGCGGGTTCACGACGTTCGTCGCGGGCTGGTCGATCTCCGTGGAGATAACTGTCGGCCCGTCGTCCGTGTTGACGACCGTCAGCACCAGTCCGCCGATGGCAGCAGCGACAAATCCCGTCGCGATCCCATACAGCAGTGCCGACCGGCTATACCGGGTTCCCGACGGAGGTTCGACGGCGTCCGCCGAGATCCGAGCAATCAGCCCGGAATCCGCCTCCGGCGCCGCGTCGTCGTACTCATCACCGATATAGGGCAGCGGCTCGTCGACGCGGTCGTCATCCTGTGACCACGCGAGGGCCCTGAAGGTTGCCGATTGTGCTTGGTCCCCGCAGCCGGCGGCCCACGCCTTCGGGGTACGACCGGTGGGCAACGTCTGGGGTGTGAGTGGCATTGTCATGGTGGGTTCACCCTTTTCTTCGGCCGCAGCCCCGATCAGCTGCTCTCACAGGTAGGTGCAGCCAACCCGTGCCCGGAGCACGCTTTTTGTTGAACTCTTCTGCGAGGCCGCTCGTCGCGGCGTCGAGTACGCGCCTCGCGGCGAGAAATCACTGTTCAGCGGGCTCAAGAAAAGTTCCGGGAAAAAGTGTGCGATCAGCGCGCCGTGGTTGCACCTACCTGTGAGAGCAGCCCATCGGGGGCGGCGAACATCAGCTAGGAGAACCCCATGACCACCACCTCGATCCTCGCCAAGATCGCTGCGATCACCGCCACGGTGGCGGCGCCGGCGACGTTGTTCCTCGGCGCGGGCACCGCGCAGGCGGGCATGAAGACGGCGGCCGCCCCCGGCCCGGGCGGCGTCAATGTCTGGGTCGAGACGTGGGCCGCCAACCCCGACGACACGGCACCCAACGGCTGGTGCCTCTTCAACTCCTCGGTGGTGGGCAACCCCATCGGCAAGCCCCTGCCGGCGATCAACGTTCCGTTCTATCTGCCGGAAAACGGACCGGGGCAGTCGTCACATGCGCGCCTGTGGTTCCCCAGCTATCCGACCGGCTCGACGTGGAACATCTCCGTCGAATGCCCCAACGCGGCACCGCAGGTCTCCCAACTGGTCTGGTGAACCCCGGACGCTCCGGTAGCAGCAATCTGATATCCGCTGTTACCGGAGCCGTTGCGGGTTTAAGCTGAAGAAAAGTTGAGTCAGGGGTCCTCGACATGACCGGAGCACTGGAGCTACAGCCCAGCATCAGCGACGGTGATCTGGCGCGGGCGGCGGCCGGCGGTGACCGCGAAGCGTTCGCCGAAATCTATGACCGCTATGCCGATCGACTTTATGACTTCTGCGTCGGACTGCTCGGGGACCGCGACGCCGCAGCCGATTGCGTGCAGGACGCATTCTGCGTCGCTGCGACAGACCTCGGAGGTCTGCGTGAACCCGACAGACTCCGGCCCTGGTTGTACTCGATCGCCCGCCATCATGCGATGCGCCGTCTGCGGCACCGCTATCGCGAGGAGGTCTCCGATGAAGTGCCGGACCTGGTCTCGGGCGAAGCAAGCCCGGAAACGCTTGCCGGACAAAGCGAATTGGCCCGCCTCGTCGCCGACGCCGCCGGCGGGTTATCGGACCGCGACCGCGAACTGCTCGACCTGTCCTACCGGCATGGGCTGGATGGCCCGGAACTCGCGGAGGCCCTCGGAGTAACACTGACCAGTGCGAACACCATGATGTTCCGGCTGCGCCAGACCGTCGAGCGCTGCCTGGGCGCCCTTCTGGTGGCGCGTGGCGCGCAGGCCAATCCCGATGCATGCCCGGAGTTGGCCGCCATCCTCAAGGGTTGGGACGGGCAGTTCTCCGTCCTGATGCGCAAACGTACGGCCCGTCATATCGACTCCTGCAGCACCTGCGAACAGAATCAGCGGGAGCATGTCAACCCGGTCGCACTGCTGGGGGGCGCAGCGGTATTCATCCCGGCCCCCGAGTCGCTTCGTCGCCAGACGTTGGATCGCGTGCAGCTGACGTCCGCGAGTTCACATTTGGTCGAGGCCGCCGACCCGTCCACGAGCGCCTCCACGATCGAGACGTCCAACCCTTCCGCCGGTTCGGAGCAGGCCGGGAAGCGGCGGATGGCACTGATCGTCGGTATCCCGTTGTTGTGCCTGGGTTTGGCGATCAGCTGGTTCGCGCCCCCACAGGACCCGGTATCGCGGGTGGTCGACACCGGCGCCGATTCCAGACCGCTTCCCGTGGTACCCGCCGTCGCCAAGGCCGTCCCGAACCCGACCGTTCAGCAGCCGGTCCCGAATGCCCGAACCGCTGGACCATCGGTACCGACTGGGCAGGCTCAGTCGCAGGGAAGCGCGGGTACCGGTGATCAGATCCCGGGTGCCGCTACACCCGGCGCGGCGCCGGGTGCCATGCTTCCGAGTATCGGGATCGTCGCCCCCGCGCCCGCGCAGACCGACTCCACGAACATCCCCTATTACGATCCGCAGGCCACCGACCCCGGCCCCCTGGTCGGCACCGGACCCGTCGACACGGCACCCGTTGCCGTCGCACCGGTCGACACCGCACCGGTCGACGTCGCACCGGTCGACACCGCCACGAGTCCGAGTGACACCGCCCCCAAGAGCCCGGTCGATCTCGGTCCCCTGCCGAATCCGAATCTGAACACGAAGATCGTCTCCCCCTTCCCCAATACGAACACCGCGACCATCACGAATCCGAAGGACACGTCCATCAACCTGCAGCCGAACCCACCCAATTCGAGCACGATCAGCGGCGGCGGCAGCACCACCGGCACCAAACCGGGCGGCGGCACGACGAGCGGTGGCGGCACGACGAGCGGTGGCGGCACGACAGGCGGCACGACGAGCGGCAGCGGCACGAAGACGAACGGGACGACCAGCGGCAGCGGCGGCACGAACACCAAATCCACAACCTCGGGCTCGAAATAACCTCGCACTCCCCGGGTTACGTCTGGCTGGCGACCAGATCCTCCCCGCGCATCCGCTGCGAGATCACCGCGGTGATGCCGTCACCCTGCATCGACACGCCGTAGAGCGCGTCCGCGATCTCCATGGTCGGCTTCTGGTGGGTAATCACGATCAGTTGGGATTGGGACCGCAACTGCTCGAACAACCCGATCAGGCGGCGCAGGTTGACGTCGTCGAGGGCGGCCTCGACCTCGTCCATGACATAAAACGGAGAGGGACGAGCCCGGAAGATCGCGACCAGCATGGCGACCGCGGTCAGTGACTTCTCTCCGCCGGAGAGCAGGGAGAGCCGTTTGACCTTCTTGCCGGGCGGACGAGCCTCCACTTCCACGCCGGTGGTCAGCATGTCGGACGGATCGGTCAGCAGCAGCCGGCCCTCCCCGCCCGGGAAGAGTGCCGAGAACACTTGGGAGAACTCGCGTTCCACATCGGCGTAGGCCTCGGCGAAGACCTGCAGGATGCGTTCGTCGACACCGGCGATCACATCGAGGAGATCCTTGCGAGCCGCCTTGACGTCCTCGAGTTGGGTGGACAGGAAGTTGTAGCGCTCCTCGAGAGCCGCGAACTCCTCCAACGCCAGCGGGTTGACCCGGCCGAGTTCGGTCAGCTCCCGCTCGGCCCGCTTGGCGCGGCGTTCCTGGGTGGCACGGTCGAACGGCATCGGCGCCGGAGCCGTCACCTGCTCGCCGCGCTCGCGGGCCTGTTCATACTCGGCCATCTCCAGATCCGACGGTGGCAGTGCGACCGCGGGGCCGTACTCGGCGACCAGATCGTCCCCGGCCATACCGAACTGCTCGAGCACCGTGGACTCGAGTTGCTCGATGCGCATCGCGGCCTGGGCCTTGGCGACCTCGTCGCGGTGCAGCGAGTCGGTCAACTCGGCGATACGGGTGGTGAGGGTGGTGACCTCCTCGCGCGCGGTGGTCATCGCGGCGGACCGATGCTGGCGTTCGGCGGCCAGCCGGTCGCGCTGACGAGACGCGGCGGCAACGACCCCGGCGAGGTGTCCGGCGACGCGGCGCCCGCTCTCGGCCACGACGGCCGCCACTTCGGCGGCATGCTGACGAGCGAGCCGCGCAGCGCTCGCCCGCGCGCGGGCCTCCCGCTCGGCCGCGGCCGCACGGCGGAGCGCTTCTGCCCTGCCACGAACGGCATTCGCCCGCTCCTCCGCAGTACGCACCACCAGCCGGGCTTCCACCTCGGTGGCCCGAGCGGCCTCGGCGGCCGCCTGAATCTGCTGGCGCTCGCCCGGGGTGTTCTCGACGACGGCCTGGGTCGCCTCGGCCGCACGTAACCGTGTCTCGAGTTCCGCGAGCTCGTCGACCGACTGCACACGCCCGGCCTCGAGTTCGTCCCGCTGCGTCTGGAGCCGGCGCCACTCCTCTTCCGCGGCGCGCACCTCCTGGCCCAGTCGGCCGAGTTGTTCGTAGATCGCCGAGATGGCGGCGTCGGACTCGTTGAGGGCAGCCAGGGCCTGCTCTGCCGCATCCTGACGGTTCGACTGCTCGACCAGTGCGCCGGCCAGAGCCGCGGTCAGCTCGGCAACCTGAGTCTCGGCGGCCACCAGATCCGTCCGGGCCTGATCGATCTGTCCGGTGATCTCCAACGTGCTGGGCTTTCGGTCCGACCCGCCGTCGACCCAGCCAGCACCCACCAGATCGCCGTCACGCGTCACCGCCCGCAACGCCGGGCGCGAGGCCACCACATCGAGCGCCGCCGCGAGATCGGATACGACGGCCACCCCCGACAGCATGGCGACCATCGCCCCTTGCAGCCGCGTGGGAGCCTCGACGAGGTCGACGGCCCAGTGGGCGCCATCAGGCAGCGGTGAGCTGTCGTGGCGGGCGGCGGGCCAGTCGGCCAGCACGAGCGCGGCGCGGCCGCCGTCGGCGTCCTTGAGCGCCTGGACCGCCGAGCGCGCCGAGGCGAAGCTGTCGGCGGCCACCGCGTCGGCGGCCGCGCCAAGTACCGCCGCAAGCGCTGTCTCAAACCCCGAGCGAACTTTGACCAGTTTCGCGACCGGCCCCAGAAGCTCTGCACCACTGGCGTTTTCCAGCAGCCAGGCCGCTCCGTCGCGGCGCTCCAGACCCACCGAGAGCGCATCGATACGGGCCTGCAGCGATGCCACCTCACGTTCTGCTGCACGTTCGGCGGCCTGCAACTCGGCCACCCGTTCATCGGCCAGGCGCAGCGCGGTGACGGTCCGGTCGTGGTGTTCGTCGAGACCGAGCTCACCTTGATCGAGTTCCCCGATCCGGCCCTGCACGGTCTCGAACTCCGCGCGGGCCGCCTCGGTGCGTGCGCCGGCTTCGTCGATGGCGACGGTCAGCCGCGCCACCCCATCGTCGATGGACTCCACCCGCGCCCGGCCGGTCTCCACCCGGCCGGCCAACCGGGCCAAGCCTTCCCGGCGGTCCGCTTCGGCCCGCACCGCCGCGAGATGGGCGCGCTCGGCGTCGGTGGCCGCGGTCTCCCTTTCGGTGAGATCGACGCGAGCAGCCTCCAGACGTGCCCGGGCCTCCTCCAGCTCGGCCAGCAGCCGGGCCTCCTGCTCGGCCACCCGGTCGGCTTGGGCGTCCAGGTCGTCGGGATCCGGCCCGCTGCCGACGGCGGGTTCGGCGTCCAGATACTGGGCGCGCTCGTTGGCGATGCGCACTGTTGCGCTGACCCGCTCGGCCAGCGCCGAGAGCCGGAACCAGGTCTGCTGGGCGGCGTCGGTGCGTTCCGACAGCGACGCCACCGCCGTCTCGTGCGCGGCGAGCTGCGTGGAGGCGTGCGCGAGTCGGGCGGCGGCCTCGTCATGCTCGCGGCGCAGGGTGGTCTCGATATCGTCGGCGCCGGCGAACTCCGCTCGCCGGGTGACCAGATCGTCGGCGGCCAGCCGCAGCCGGGCGTCACGCAGGTCGGCCTGGATGGTCGCCGCACGACGGGCCACCTCGGCCTGCCGGCCCAGCGGCTTGAGCTGACGGCGCAGTTCGGTGGTCAGGTCGGTGAGCCGGGCGAGGTTGGCCGAGGTCGCGTCGAGTTTGCGCAGCGCCTTTTCCTTGCGCTTGCGGTGTTTGAGGACCCCGGCGGCCTCCTCGATGAACGCGCGACGGTCCTCCGGGCGGGATTCCAAGATCTGAGCGAGCCGGCCCTGCCCGACGATCACGTGCATCTCCCGGCCGATTCCGGAATCGGAGAGCAGCTCCTGGATGTCGAGCAACCGGCAACTCTTGCCGTTGATCTCGTACTCGCCGGCGCCGTCGCGGAACATGCGCCGGGTGATGGAGACCTCGGAGTACTCGATCGGTAGGGCGTTATCGGAATTGTCGATGGTCAGCGTCACCTCGGCGCGGCCCAGCGGGGCCCGGGAGGAGGTGCCCGCAAAGATGACGTCCTCCATCTTGCCGCCGAGCAGGGTCTTGGCGCCCTGATCGCCCATCACCCAGGTCAGCGCGTCGCCGACGTTGGACTTTCCGGAGCCGTTGGGACCGACCACGCAGGTGATGCCCGGCTCGAAACGCAGAGTCGTCGACGATGCGAAGGATTTGAAGCCCTTCAGCGTCAGACTCTTGAGGTACACGACCGATCAGCGTACCGGCGGGCCGGTCACCGGCCGCGTCAGCGCTCGCGGAACCCGGAGATGGGATCCCCTGCCTGCTCGAAACCGGCCACCACGGTGTCCACCGACCCGGGTGTGGTGCCGCCCCGCAACAGCTTCAGCAGTTGCTCGCAGGCGGGCCGCGGGCCCTGCGCGACCACCAGCACCCGGCCGTCGGGCTGATTGCCGGCGTATCCGGTCAGGCCCAGTTCCAGTGCCCGCGACCTTGTCCACCAGCGAAAGCCCACCCCCTGGACATGCCCGTGGACCCAGGCGGTGAGGCGGGTCTGGTCAGTCATCGCGGGATGCCGCGATCTCGAAACTCACCTCGGCGCCCGCTTTCAGGGTGCGGCCCACGGTGCACACCTGGTCGACGGCGCGGGTCACCACCAGCAGTAACCGTTCGCGCTCCGGCT
Source organism: Actinomycetota bacterium (assembly GCA_005787665.1). The sequence continues at coordinate 5,801 of SYAB01000153.1, read as the reverse complement.
CGGATAGCCCGGAGAGGTCGATCTCGAGTTTCTCGGCCAGCAGCGGGTAGCGCTCCTGGTCGCGGTCGGCGTCTCCGGAGACCCGGATCACGGCGGGGTAGTCGTCGCCGAGGCGGCGGCGCAACGGCTGGTCGCTGCTCAACCCCGCGCAGCCCCCCAGCGCGATCTTCATCAGCTCACCCGGGGTGAACACACCGTCGTCGGTCACCGAGCCGATCAGGACTTCGGCCCCCCGGCTGCTGCGCCCGGTATAGCGGCGGACACCGGTACGCTCCACCCACAGTTCGGTCATTCGCTTTTTCTACCGTGTCGCCGCTGCTGTACTAACGTCAGGTCCGACCACCCGACGGCTGCTGAGGAGCTGAGCATGGACTCAACGAAGGGGCGCGGCGACGTCCAGACGCTACGCACATTCGCGGTATTCGAGAAGTTCTCCGATGAGGACCTCGCGCGCCTGGTAGGGGCGTCGCACCACACCTCGACGTCAGCGCCGTGGCCGCTGATCCACGAGCAGACCCCCAGCGACGCCTGCTTCATCCTGCTCAGCGGCGAGGCCGGGGTGTACGTGGGCAACGAGCGGATCGCGCTCGTGGGCCCCGGTGAGGTGATCGGCGAGTCGGCGCTGCGTCGCGGACATCTGCGCAATGCCACGGTCACCACCACCGGGCCGGCCGACGTGTTGCGCATCGAGCGGGACGACCTGGCGCAATTGCTCGACGAGATTCCCGCGCTGCGGGGAATCATCGACGAGACCGTGGCGCGACACGTTCCCGAGCCCCCGGCGACCTAACCGCGACGAGGCCGCGGCTGGCACACCGGGCAGTAGTACGACGAGCGGTTCATGAACTTCTCCCGGCGCACCGGCACCCCACAGCGGCGACATTCGCGGTCCTGCCGGCCGTAGACGTTCAGCGACCGGTCGAAGTAGCCGGACTCACCGTTGACGTTGACATAGAGCGAGTCGAACGAGGTGCCGCCCTCCCGTAGCGCCTCGCGCATCACCTCGGCCGCGCTGTCGAGGACCCCCGCCAGCTGACGCCGGGTGAGTTTCTCGGCGATCCGCGCACCGTTGACGCCGGCCCGCCACAGCGACTCGTCGGCGTAGATGTTGCCGATACCCGACACCACGGTCTGATCGAGCAACTGGCGCTTGATCTCGGAGTGCTTGCGGCGCAGGACCGTGACCACGCCGTCGCGGTCGAAGCGCGGGTCCAGAGGGTCGCGGGCGATGTGCGCGACGGGGGCCGGAACCCGACTTCCGTCGACGCTGACGAGGTCGGCGAGCTGCCAGCCGCCGAAGGTCCGCTGGTCGACGAAGCTCAACGGGGTGCCGTCGTCGAGTACCGCCACGATCCGCAGGTGGCCGGCGTTGGGGATCGGGCCGAGCAACATCTGCCCGCTCATCCCGAGGTGCACCACCAGGGCCTCGTCGTCGCCGAGGGTGAGCCACAGGTATTTGCCGCGGCGATCGGTGCCGGTGATCCGGGCACCGCGCAGCCGGGCGGTCAGGTCGGCGCCACCGGGCTCGTGCCGGCGGACCGCCCGCGGGTGCAGGACCCGCACCTCGGTGATGCGCCGGCCCGCGACATGTTCCTGCAGGCCGCGCCGCACCACCTCGACCTCGGGGAGCTCAGGCATCCAGTTCAGCGGCGTCCAACGCCGTCCAGGCCTCGGCGGCGGCGCTGGTTTCGGCCGCCTTCTTCGATCGCCCGGTTCCGGTGCCGTAGACCTGACCTCCGATGTGGACCGTCGCCGAGAACTGACGGTCGTGGTCGGGGCCCTCCGAGCTGACCTCGTAGCGGGGCACCCCCAGCCCACGGGCCGCGGTCAGTTCCTGCAGGCTCGACTTCCACTCCAGTGCCGCGCCCAGCGTCGGGGCCGTCTCGAGAAGTTCCCCGAAGAGCCGCAGAATCACCTGCCGCGCACCGTCCATACCGTGCTGCAAATACACCGCGCCGATCAGCGACTCCACCGTGTCGGCCAGGATGCTGGACTTGGCGTGCCCGCCGGTATGGATCTCGCCGCGCCCCAGCAGCACGTATTCGCCGAGTCCCTCGTCGGTCATCGCGCGGGCCACACCGGCCAAAGCCTGACTGTTCACGATGCTGTTGCGCAGTTTGGCGAGATCGCCTTCGGAGTTCTCCGGGTGCCGGTGAAAGAGTTCCTCGACGATCACCAGACCCAGCACGGCGTCGCCGAGCAGTTCCAGGCGTTCGTTGGTGGGCAGTCCGCCGTTCTCGTAGGCGTAGCTGCGATGGGTCAGGGCCAGGGTCAGCACGTCCTCGGGCAGTTCGACGCCGAGCGCGTCGAGCAGGGCTCGGCGAGTCACGACGGCGACCCGCCCTCGGTGTCGGGCGGCAGCAGAGCCGACAGCTTCGCCCAGCGCGGGTCGATCTCCTCGTGGCGATGGTCGGCACCCGCGGTGGCCAGCGCCACACCGCAACGGGGGCACAACCCCGGGCAATCCGGGGCGCACAGCGGGGCGAAAGGCAGCGCCAGCCCCACCGCGTCGAGGATCGGCTGTTCGAGGTCGACCGTCTGGTCGACGACGTGGCCCACCTCGTCGTCGGCGGTGGTGGACTCGGTGAGGCTGTCGGGGTAGGCGTAGAGCTCGGTCAGGGCGATCTCGACGTCGCCGGTGACCGGGCCGAGACAACGGGAGCATTCGCCTCGGGTCGGTGCCTGCACGGTGCCGGAGACCAGAACCCCCTCGGACACCGACTCCAACCGCAGATCCAGATCCAGGTCGGTCCCCGGCTCGATGGCGATGAGATCCAAACCGATCCGCCCCGGGCTGGGCACCGTCTGCCGGATGGTCTGCATGGAACCGGGACGCCGGCCGAGCCGGGACACGTCGAGGATCAACGGCGAGCGCGCGTGATTCGGGTGCGTCGCCATGCCCGGGATTCTACGGCGAGCGGCGCGCGCCTAGTGCTGGACGTAGTCGTGGGTGCCGGCCGCGGTACGCAGCTGGTGGCGGCCCCGGCTCACCGAACGCAGGGTCCCGTTGAGGTACTCCTCGAACTGGGCGAGCTTGTTGTCGACGTAGATGTCGCATTCGCCGCGCAACCGGTCGGCCTCGGCGTGGGCGGCGTCGACGAGCCGGGTGGCTTCGGAGTTGGCGGACTGCACCACCTCGGTGGCCGACACCAGCCGCTGCTGTTCCTTGATGCCCTCCTGGACGGCGTTCTCGTAGGAGATGTTGCCGCTCTCCACCAGGCGGTCGGCCTCGGCCTTGGCCCGGCTGGTGGCAGCCTCGTAGTCGCGCTTGGCCGTCGCGGACAACCGCGCCGACTCCTCGCGGGCCTCGGTCAGCATCCGCTCGCTGTGCTGGCGTGCCTCGGCGACCATCCGGTCGGCCTGCGACTTCGCGTCGGCCAGCAGCCGGTCGGCCTCGCCGCGGGCGTGGCTGAGCACCGAATCGGCTTCGGCGTTGGCGCCGGACACCGCGTTCTCGGCATGGTCCTTGGCCTCGCGCAGCATGGAATCGCGGGCGTCGAGCACGTCCTGGGCGTCATCGAGCTCACCGGGGATCGCATCCTTGATGTCGTCGATCAACTCCAGGACATCCCCGCGGGGCACGACGCAGCCGGCCGTCATCGGAACACCGCGGGCTTCTTCGACGATGGCGCTCAACTCGTCGAGCGCTTCAAAAACTCGGTACACGGCGCACCCTCCAGGCTTCACGTTGGTAGTGACCAGTGTGCCTGGTGTTGCGTCTGTGACTGTGGTGGCGCTGCGGTGTGTCGCGGAAACGCCGCAGACGGCGTCGAGTGCGCTCCCAGGACGGCGACACGCCGAAGAATGCCTGCGTCGCCGCGCACTCGACGAGGGATGGGGATCAGCGGCCGGCGAGCTTGGCCTGCAGACGCCGATTCACCGACGCGGGTAGCAGGGCCGAGACGTCACCGCCGAGGCCGGCGACCTCCTTGGCCAGGGATGACGACACGAACGAGAACTGCGGGGTGGTGGCGACGAAGAAGGTGTCCACCCCCGCGATGTGTTTGTTCATCTGCGCCATCTGAAGCTCGTACTCGAAATCCGTGCCGGTGCGCAGCCCCTTGACGATCGCGGTGAACCCGCGGGCCTTGACGAAGTCGACGACCAGACCCGAGCCCGCTTCGGCCCGCAGGTTCGGCAGGTGCGCGCAGGCCTCCTCGATCATCGCGATCCGCTCGCCGGCGTCGAACATGCCCGCCTTCTTCGGGTTGACCAGGACGGCGACGATCACTTCGTCGAACTGCGCGGCGGCCCGCTCGAACACGTCGATATGCCCGAGGGTGACCGGGTCGAAGGATCCGGGGCAGACGGCGCCACTCATGGACGCTGACGCTAGCAGTCCCCTGCGGGCCCGACGGCGTCCAATTCCGCGGCTTCCAAGCGGGTGTCGCCGTAGCGGCGAACCGGCCACACCCGCCAGCCCACCGGCCAGCACAGCTCCGGGGCCGACGCCGGGCGCTCGACCACGACCACGCTGCCCGGCCGCACCCAACCGTTGCGGGACAGGCAGGCCAGCACATCCCCGACCTCGTCGGTTCCCAGCTCGTAGGGCGGGTCGGCGAAGACCACATCCATCGGTCGCGGCGCCGGGCAGGCCGCCACGGCCGCCACCGGTGCGCGCCGCACCGCCGCGCCGGGCAGGCCCACCGCGGCGATATTGGCCGAGATCACCTCCGCGGCGCGGCGGTCGCTGTCCACCAGCAGCACCGAGGCGGCGCCGCGGGAGAGGGCCTCCAGCCCGAGCGCCCCCGAGCCCGCGTAGAGGTCGAGAACGGCCATCCCGTCGAAGTCGAGCCGGTTCGCGAGCACGTTGAACAACGCCTCCCGCACCCGGTCGGTGGTGGGCCGGGCCTTAGGCGGCACCGCAAGGCGGCGACCACCGGCCGCGCCGGCCACGATCCGGGTCACGGGGTCAGATCAAGGTCGACCAGTAGTCCCAGAACCGGACCAGGATCAGCAGGGCCAGTCCGGTGAACCACAGGGTGACCAGCGGCCAGCGCCAGCTGTAGAGCGCATGGGCCACCGGGTTGGACGCCAGCGGCCGCAGCGCGATCGACGTCACCACCGCGAACAACGGCACGGTCACCGCCCAGACCACCATGCAGTACGGGCACAGCGCACCGATCACGAACAGCGTCTCGTAGGCCAGCCAGTGCACGAACACCACGCCGAGGCCGGTTCCGACCATCAGGCTCACCCAGTACCATCGCGGCAGTCCGACCCCGGCGACGGCCAGCACGCCGGTGACGATCACGACGGTGAACGCCACGATGCCCAGCAGCGGGTTGGGCGGGCCGAAGACCGATGCCTGCGGGGTGTTGATCACCGAACCACACGCCAGCACCGGGTTGATGCTGCAACTCGGCACATAGGTGGGGTTCTTGAGCATCTCGATCTTCTCGACCAGCAGCGTGGCCGACGAGACCAGACCGATCAACCCCGCGATGAGAATCCACCACGCGCTGGCACGCCGGACCGGAACCCCTTGCCCGCGGCCGGTTTCGGCCGGATCGGACACCGTCGGGGCCGGCGTGGTCAGGCTCATGGCGCAACTCCTTTTGCGATGCCGTGCCAATCCTCGGCGGGGCTTTGATAATGATCAAAGCACAGGCACGACTGCAATAGGCTTCTCGCAAAGGTTCACAGACCGGCAGCAGAGGCGGACAATAGCCCATTGCCCAGCCAGCCCGGAGACCCTGCCATGACCCTGCCCAGCACGCTGTTCAACCTCACCGGGCGCGGTCATACACCGGCCAGCCTGCGTAACGCCACCCTGTTGATCATCGACGCGCAAGAGGAAT
>SYAB01000152.1 GCA_005787665.1 Actinomycetota bacterium | reverse complement strand
GTTCGGCGAATGGGAACTGCCCGCCCGGTCGGCCGGCGCCGCACGACCACCTGTGACCACATCGCCGAGGTGGCCTTGGACCTGTTCGCCGACCGCGGGTTCGACGATGTCAGCGTCGATGACGTCGCGACCGCCGCCGGGATCGCCCGACGCACGCTGTTCCGCTACTACGCGTCGAAGAACGCCATCCCGTGGGGGGACTTCGAGGCCCATCTGCGGCACTTCGCCGCCCTGCTCGATACCGCCGACCCGGCCGTCCCGATGCGCGACGCGCTACGCGGGGCGCTGCTGGACTTCAACACCTTCGAGCACTCCGAGTCCGCCCGGCACCGCCAGCGGATGCGCGTGATCCTGCAGACCGCCGAACTGCAGGCCTACTCGATGACGATGTACGCGGGCTGGCGTGAGGTGGTGGCCGGGTTCGTGGCACGACGGACCGGCACGCGGCCCGGCGATCTGGGACCGCAGACCATCGCCTGGCTCATGCTGGGGGTGGCACTGGCGGCCTATCAGCACTGGCTGGCGCACGAGGACATCGCGTTGCGCGATGCCCTGGGCGCGGCGTTCGACGCGGTCGCCGACGGCCTCCCCTAGACACATCGAGGCGGTGTCAGCCCAGCACCTCGGAGATCGGGGCGCGGGCGGCGATCTTGGCGCGCGCCTTCATCACCTTGCCCGGCATCCCGCCGCCGACCACACCGGTCAGAACCCCGTCGCGTTCGTAAAAGGCCAGGAACTTGCGGCCGTCATCCTCGACGAGGTGGACCGCGTCCCCGGGTGCGGGTTCGCCCAGACACTGGATTTTGACGTCGTACTGGTCGCTCCAGAAGTACGGCACCGCCACCACACCCGCCGGCGGTTCCTGGCCGAGCAGGGCGGGCACCAGCACACGGGCCTGGTCGCCGACGTTGCTCCAGTGTTCGACCCGGATCTGGTGTCCGGACGCGTCGCGCCAGGATGCGACGTCGCCGAGCGCCCAGACGTGCGGCTCGCTGGTGCGTCCCACCTCGTCGCAGAGAATCCCGTCGTCCAGGGCGACCCCGCTGCCGACCAGCCAGTCGGTGGCCGGACGCGAACCGATTCCCACCACCACCAGGTCGGCGTCGACCATGGTCCCGTCGGTGAGTTCGACGGCGCTCACCGCGGAATCGCCGAACACCGCCGCCACCCCCACCCCGGTGCGGACGTCGACACCCTCGGCCCGGTGCACCCGGGCCACCAGTTCGCCGATCCGCTCGCCCAGGACGGCCGCCAGCGGCGCGGGCTGCGGCTCGACGAGCACCACCTCGACGCCGAGTCGGCGCAGACTCGCCGCCACTTCGCAGCCAATGAACCCGGCGCCGACGACGACGGCCCGGCGGGCCGAGGCGGCATGCTCGCGCAGTTCCAGGGCGTCGTCGAAGGATCGCAGCACCCGGATCCCGGGCAGGTCGGGAAACGACGAAATCCGCTTGGGCGCCAGGCCGGTCGCGATCACCAGTTCGTCGTAGTCCAGCACCCGGTCATCGGTCAGGGTGACGGTCCGGGCGGCGGTGTCCAGCGACTGCGCGGCCACGCCGAGCACCAGGGCGATGTCATGCTCGGCATAGAACTCGGCCGGCCGCAGCAGCACGTCGCCGAGGCCTTTGGCCGCATCGTGCAACACGTCCTTGGACAGCGGCGGGCGATCGTAGGGCAGGTGGGCCTCATCGCTGACGATGGCGAGCGGGCCGTGATAGCCCGCTTTGCGCACCTGCTCGGCGGTCCGGGACGCGGCAAGCCCGCCGCCGACGATCACGATGCCACTGGCTTTGCTCACGAGAAGTTTCTTACACGACCCGGGATCGGCGCGGTCGACCGGTTCGCTCCCCCAACGGCCGTCCCACCCGGATAATCAGCGAGATGACCGCTCCGCCGATCACCCTCACCGAGCAGATGCTGCGGCGACGGCCGGTGATCGGCGCGCCGGTGGCCCACGGCGCATCGGAGAACCTGAAGCGCTCGATCGGGACGTTCCAGCTCACCATGTTCGGCGTCGGGTCGACGGTGGGCACCGGCATCTTCTTCGTGCTCTCCGAGGCGGTTCCGGAGGCCGGCCCGGGCGTCATCGTGTCCTTCATCATCGCCGGGATCGCCGCCGGCCTGGCGACGATCTGTTATGCCGAACTGGCCTCGGCGGTGCCGGTGTCCGGTTCCACCTACTCCTACGCCTACACCACCCTGGGCGAGGTGATGGCCATGGTGGTGGCCGCCTGCCTGCTGCTGGAATACGTGGTGGCCACCGCCGCGGTGGCGGTCGGCTGGAGCCAATACGTCAACAAGCTGTTCAGCAACTTCCTCGGACACTCTCTGCCCCAAGCGCTTTCGGCCGCACCCTGGGATCCCGCACCGGGATGGATCAATCTCCCGGCGGTCGTCCTGGTCATGCTGTGCGCGCTGCTGCTGATCCGCGGCGCCAGCGAGTCGGCGACGGTCAACGCCATCATGGTGCTCATCAAACTCGGCGTGCTGCTGATGTTCGCCGTCATCGCCTTCACGGCCTTCGAGACCGACCGCTTCGCCAACTTCGCCCCATTCGGAGCCGCCGGCATCGGCGCGGCCGCCGGCACCATCTTCTTCTCCTACATCGGGCTCGACGCGGTGTCCACCGCCGGCGACGAGGTCAAGGATCCGCAGCGGACCATGCCGCGCGCCTTGGTCGCGGCGCTGCTGACCGTCACCGGGGTCTACATCCTGGTGACCCTGGCCGCGCTGGGCGCCCAGAACTGGACCGACTTCGAGGGTCAGTCCGCCGGACTGGCCACCATCCTCGACAACGTGACCGGGACGAACTACTGGGGGACGGTGCTGGCCGCCGGCGCGGTGATCTCCATCTTCTCGGTCACCCTGGTCACCCTCTACGGCTCGACCCGGATCCTGTTCGCCATCGGCCGCGACGGGCTGCTGCCGCCGATGTTCGCCAAGGTCAGCCCGCGCACCATGACCCCGGTGAACAACACCGTCATCGTCGGCACGGCGGTGGGCCTGCTGGCCGGGCTGGTCCCGCTGGACAAGCTTGCCGACATGGTCTCGATCGGCACGCTGGTGGCGTTCATCACCGTCTCGGTCGCGGTCATCATCCTGCGGGTCCGTGAACCCGACCTGCCGCGGGCGTTCAAGGTTCCCGGCTACCCGGTCACCCCGGTGCTGTCGGTGCTGGCGTGCACTTACATCCTGGCCAGCCTGCACTGGTATACCTGGGTGGCCTTCGGCGCCTGGGTCTCGGTGGTGTTGGCCTTCTATTTCACCTGGGGCCGTCACCACAGCGCCCTCAACACGAGGAGTCCGGAATGACGGTCGTCGTTGGGTATCTCGCCGGGAAGAGCGGCACCGCGCCGCTGCACCTCGCGGTGGGGGCGGCCCGCACCCTGCACACCTCGCTGACCGTCGCCACCGTCGTACCGCGGCCCTGGACGACGCCGTCCCCCGCCCGGGTCGACGCCGAGTACGCGGCCTGGGCCGACCAGCTGGCCGCCGACTCGGCCCGGGAGGCGCAGCGTTACCTGTCGACACTGCCGGATGACCTGCAGGTCAGCTATCACAGTCACGCCCACCGGTCGGTGTCCGGCGGGCTGGTCGAGGTCGTCGACGAGATGCACGCCGAACTGCTCGTCTTGGGCTCGTCGGCCAGTGGCGGACTGGGGCAGGTCGTGCTCGGCTCCACCGCCGACCGGTTGCTGCACTCGTCGCCGGTGCCGGTGGCCATCGCCCCGCGCGGGTACCGCGAACCCCGCGGCGGCACCCTGACCCGCATCACCTGCGGCTACCCCGGCACTGCCGACGGTGTGGAGGTGGTCCGCCGGGTCGCCGGGCTGGCCGATCGGCTCGGCGTGCGGCTGCGGGTCATCACCTTCGCGGTGCGAGGACGCACCATGTACCCCCCGGAGGTCGGGCTGCACGCCGAGGACTCGATCCTGGCGGCCTGGGAGGAGCAGGCCCGCGGCATGCTGGCCCAGCTGCGCACCGACGGCGTGGTCGCCGCGGATGCCGAATTGCAGGTGGTCAGCGGCAACGACTGGGGCGAGGCTCTCGACGACGCGGAATGGGAGGACGGCGAGATTTTGGCGCTGGGCACCTCCCCGCGCGGGGACATCGCCCGGGTGTTCCTGGGCTCGCGCGGCACGAAGATCCTGCGGGTCAGCCCGGTTCCGGTGCTGGTGCTGCCCGGTTGACGCATCGCTGAAGGGTTGTCGATGGAATCGCACTCCCAGGTCTACAACAGCGTGTGGCAGGTCCGGGCCGACGCCTGGTCCCGGCTGGAGGACACCGCCGAATCCCTGGCCCGGCTGTCCGGTGCCGGCAAGCCCCACGAGCATCAGCTGGGGACCTGCCGGGAGCTGCTGGGCAGGCTGGCACCGCTGGAGCCGTACTGGGCCTACCCTGGCCCCCGACAGTTCGCCAAGCTGGCCCGGTTGTACACCGCCGGGGAGTACACCAAATTCGCCCACGCCGTCAGCTACATCAACCACGCGCTGACCCATGAGTGGTACCGCTCCGCCAGCGTCGGGACCGTCTCCATCGACGATGAGGAGTTCTTCGCCGCCGACCCGCGGCGCACCGACGGCGACCCCTCCGTCCGTCGCGACCCGCCCTACTTCGAGGTGCTGGTCGTCGAACCGTTCACCGAGGCCCAGGAGCGCCTGCTGCGCAAGGACATGCAGACCTGGCGTCGGCCCGACGACGAGTTCGTCTACGACGTGGTGATCGTGTCCAACGCGGTGGAGGCCATCATCGCCGCACGGCTCAACGTCAACGTCCAGGCGGTCGTGCTCGGGCGGCGGTTCACCGCGCAGTCCTCCCGCGACCTGTCCGGACTGGGCGAGTTCCTCGACACCTCCATCGCCGAGCAGATCAGCGAGGACTGCTCGACCGACGAGCGGGCCGGCATCCTGGCCGCCGCGCTGACCGAATTGCGCCCCGAACTCGACCTCGACCTGATGACCGAGGTCGACGTCGAGAGCGTGGCCGGGCGGCTGGGCACCCAGTTCCGCCGGGTCTTCCACGTCCGCGACGGCATGCTGGAGTTGCACCTGAGCATCCTCAAAGGGGTCGCGGCGCGCTACCGCACGCCCTTCTTCAGCGCGCTCAAGGAGTACAGCTCCCGGCCCACCGGCGTCTTCCACGCGCTGCCGATCTCGCAGGGCAAGTCCGTGGTCAACTCGCACTGGATCAGGGACATGGTCGACTTCTACGGCCTCGACGTGTTCATGGCCGAGACCTCGGCCACCTGCGGCGGACTGGACTCGCTCCTCGAGCCGACCGGTCCGCTGCGCGAAGCCAAGGAACTGGCGGCCGAGGCCTTCGGGTCCCGGCAGACCTTCTTC
>SYAB01000151.1 GCA_005787665.1 Actinomycetota bacterium | reverse complement strand
TGCTCTTCGAGGAGGGCAGCCCGCTGTCGAAGATCACCACGCTGCGCCCCAAGGACTACAGCGAGGCACGCACCATCGGCGAGCGCTTCCGGGACGGCCAGCCGGTCATCATGGACCTGGTCTCGATGGACAATGCCGACGCCAAGAGGCTTGTCGATTTCGCCGCCGGTCTGGCCTTCGCGTTGCGCGGCTCGTTCGACAAGGTGGCGACCAAGGTATTCCTGCTGGCGCCGGCTGACGTCGACGTCAGTGCCGAGGAGCGCCGCCGTATCGCCGAGGCGGGTTTCTACAGCTACCAGTAGGTGGCGGCGACGGCTGTGCCGCCCCCGGTGGCGGATCGGTAGGCTGGTCTCAGCCCGCCGGCCGTCGTCGGTGGCCCTCCCGCTCGCATCAGGTTAGGACCGCCGATCAGGTGAAGCTGTTCTTCGAAATCATCGGCTTCGCGCTGTTCCTGTTCTGGTTGTTGCTGATCGCCCGGATCGTCGTCGAGTTCATCCGATCGTTCAGCCGGGACTGGCATCCGCGCGGCGCCACGGTGGTGATCCTCGAGGTCATCATGACCGTCACCGATCCGCCGGTGAAGCTGCTGCGTCGCATCATCCCGCAGCTGACCATCGGTGCGGTCCGGCTGGACTTCTCCATCATGGTGCTGCTGCTCCTGGCCTTCATCGGGATGCAGCTGGCATTCGGTGCAGCTGCCTGACGCCATCGGCCCGATTGGCGGTTCTCTGAAATTCGGCCTTAAATTCCCACACCACTGCAACCGGCGGGTCTGGTGTGACAGGATGGGCGCCAGTTACAGTACGGACCGACCTGGAACTGGCCCTAGACTACGGGGCGGTTTTCCTCATACTGCTTGAAGATCGGAAGGGGCAGACGATGCCACTGACACCGGCCGACGTGCACAACGTAGCGTTCAGCAAGCCGCCTATCGGTAAGCGTGGCTATAACGAGGACGAGGTCGACGCCTTTCTCGACCTGGTGGAGACCGAGCTCGCCCGGCTGGTCGAAGAGAACGCCGATCTTCGACAGCGGGTGGGCGAACTCGACCAGGAGCTGGCCGTGGCGCGGGCCGGCGGCGCTCCGACCCAGGCGATCCCGCTCTACCAGCCCGAGCCCGAGCCGCTCGAGCAGGTTGTCGAAAGTCCGGGAGCAAACGAGGAGAACGGGCTGCGAGCCGCCCGGGTGCTCAGTCTCGCCCAGGACACCGCCGACCGACTGACGAACTCGGCCCGGGCCGAGGCCGACAAGGTCGTGGGCGATGCCCGGGCCAGCGCAGAGCAGATCGTCTCCGAGGCCCGCGTCATCGCGGACAACACCCTCGACGATGCCCGGCAGCGGGCCGAGGCCATGCTGGCTGATGCGCAGACCCGGTCGGAGACGCAGTTGCGGCAGGCGCAGGAGAAGTCCGACTTCCTGCAGGCCGATGCCGAGCGCAAGCACTCCGAGTTGATGACCACCATCAACCAGCAGCGCACCGTGTTGGAAGGCCGCCTGGAGCAGCTGCGCACCTTTGAACGCGAGTACCGCACCCGGCTTAAGACCTACCTGGAGTCGCAGCTCGAGGAGTTGGGACAGCGCGGTTCGGCCGCTCCCGTCGACTCGGGCGACGGCGGGTACGCGTAGTACCCGTAGAGGTGCCCTCGAGGACGGAGCGCCGATGCTGATCGTCGCGCTGGTGTTGGCCGTGATCGGCCTCGCCGCGCTGGTCGCCGCCGTGGTGACCGGCAATGAAGCGATGGCATGGGTCTGCATCGGGGCAAGTTCGCTGGGGGTGCTGCTGCTCGTCGTCGACGCCATCCGGGAGCGCGCACAGCGTCGTTCGGCCGGCTCGCGGCTATTGCTTGCCGACGACACCGAGGTGCTTGCCGAGGTTGCCGACGACACCGAGGTGATCGAGCCGGCTGGGATGACCGAACGTGCAACCGAGGTCATCGAAACCGAGATCACCGAAACTGAGATTATCGACCCGGCGGGCGTGGACGCTGAGATCGGTCTCGAGACCGATCTCGGGATTGCCGCCGAGGACTATCCGGACGACGTGGTTCACGACGAGCCCGACTTCGACATCCCGAGCGACGACGAGCCGGATGTACCGCAGTCGGCTGAGGAGGCCGCCCTGCACGTCGTCGACGAAGCGCATATCGACGACGAGTACGTTGAAGACGGCGACATCGACGAGGAGTACCTCGGCGACACGGCTGGCGACACGGCTGGCGAAGCGGCCGGTGCAGAGGCACTCGACATGCCGCCCGTGGACGTGGAAGACCGCGAACGCGACCGGGACTGAATCCACCCGCACAAAGGGGGGCAATGGGTATCGAATACGCGAGCGTCGTCGACCATCCACTCGACGAGGTGTTCGCCTGGCATACCCGCCCGGGCGCCATGCGCAGGCTGGTGCCGCCGTGGCAGCCGATGCGCGTGGTCAAGGAGACCGAGTCGCTCGCCGACGGCCGGGCCATCCTGGGCCTGCCGGGCGGTCTGCGCTGGGTTGCCCAGCATGACCCGGACGGGTACGACCCGCCGCGCCAGTTCGTCGACGTGCTGTCGTCGGACGGCCTGATGACATTGCCGCCGCGGGTGATCGGATGGTGGCGGCATACGCACCGCTACAGCGACGCCGGCGGTGGCAGCACCCGGGTTCACGACATCGTCGACACCACGGTGCCGGGTGCGGCATTGCGGCCGACCTTCGCCTACCGGCACCGCCAGCTTGCCGAGGATCTCGCCGCGCACCGCGACGCCGCCGACGCCGGTGCCGGACGACTGGTGATCGCCATGACGGGATCCTCGGGTCTGGTCGGGACCGCCCTGGCCGCTTTCCTGTCCACCGGCGGGCACCGGGTCATCAGGTTGGTTCGTGGCCGGCCCGGCTCTCCTGACGAAAGACGTTGGGATCCAAACGAACCCGCGACCGATCTGCTCGAGGGAGTCGATGCCGTCGTCCACCTTGCGGGGGAGTCGATCGCCGGCCGCTTCACCGATGCCCACCGACGGGCCATCCGCGACTCACGGATCGAGCCCACTCGTCGGCTGGCTCAGGTTGCCTCCGAGACCGCGGGGCTGCGCGCCTTCGTCAGCGCTTCGGCGATCGGTTACTACGGGTACGACTGCGGCGACACCGTCCTCGACGAGGACAGCCCGCGTGGATCGGGCTTCCTGGCCGACGTCGTGGCCGACTGGGAAGCAGCGACCGCACCGGCATCCGAGGCCGGACTCCGGGTGGTGACGGTGCGCACCGGAATCGTGCAGGCTGCCGCCGGTGGCACCCTTCGGTTGCTTCGACCGCTGTTCGCCGCCGGTCTGGGGGGCCGGTTGGGCAGTGGCCGACAGTGGCTGTCGTGGATCGGCATCGACGACCTCCTCGACATCTACTACCGCGGCCTCTACGACCACCGACTGTCCGGCCCGGTCAATGCGGTCGGACCCGAGCCGGTCCGCAACGCCGAGTACACCCGCGTGCTGGCGCAGACCATGCACCGGCCCGCCCTGTTGCCGGTGCCGGCTCTCGGGCCGCGGCTGCTGCTCGGCAAGCAGGGTGCCGTCGAGCTCGCCGAGGCCAACCAGCGGGTCCGGCCTGCCAGGCTGGAGGCGCTGGAGCACCGTTTCCGGCACCCGACGGTCGAGGACGCCCTGGCCCATCAACTCGGGCACGACCCGGCGCCGGGAGTGCTGTAGGTCCCCTGACCCCGGACTTGTCTACGACGAGCACCGCGGCCGGCCGGCATTCCTGGGCCCGATCGAAGCGTCTGGCCTCGCCCGCGTGATCGCCGGGCCCAAGGGTGACCGCAGCAGGTGACTTTGTGCCCGCGCGGTGTCACCCGGGTTCGGGCACCATGGGTCCATGGGCCCGGGCGGATCGGCGGTGATCGACGGCGCCGGACTGTACGAGCTCGTGGCCGTATTGCGTCGGCGCGGCTTCACCGTGGTCGGGCCGACCCTGCGCGATAACGCCATCGTGCTCGCCGAGTTGGATTCCGCGGACGACCTTCCCAATGGCTGGGGGGTTGATGTCGCTCCGGGCACCTACCGGTTGCGGCGACGTGCCGACGACGCGGCCTTCGGGCACTCGGCGGGCCCGCAGTCCTGGAAGCAATTCCTGCACCCGCAGCGCCAGCAGGTGTGGTCTTCGGACGGCGCCGTCCCCGAGTCGACGCCGCCGTATGCGTTCCTTGGGGTGCGGGGCTGCGATCTGGCCGCGATCGGCGTCCTCGACCGGGTGCTCGCCCATGGCGCCCACCCCGACGGGGCCTATGCGGGCCGTCGCGACGGGATCTTCGTCATTGCCGTCAACTGCACCGAACCCGGCGGTGTGTGCTTCTGTGCGTCGATGGGCACCGGCCCGGGCTGCGCGCCGGACAGCGGTTACGACCTCGCACTGACCGAGCGGGCCGAGGGTCAGTCGGTGGGCTACCTGGTGGATGTCGGGAGCACCGCCGGAGCCGAGGTGCTCGCCGAAGTCGGGCATCGCGCGGCACGGCCGCAGGAACGTCAGGCCGCGACGTCCGACATCGCCTCCGCTGCAGCAGCGATGGTCCGGCGGATGCCCGGGGGAGACCTTCGCCAGCTACTCATCGACTCCCGCGACTCCCCGCACTGGGAGTCCGTGGCACGTCGCTGTCTGACCTGC
>SYAB01000150.1 GCA_005787665.1 Actinomycetota bacterium | reverse complement strand
GGGCGAACAGGTTGGTACGAGCGTTAGCGTGAGACACGAGGACCTCCTACGGGTGAATGCGAGACACATCCACTCCGTCAGGAGGTCCTCCCTATTTCAAGCAGGCACGCCGTCAACAACCTGCCGGGTCACGACAGCTAGGTATTGCTCTGGCTGTCGGGTCCCGCATCGGAGTTGAGTGTGCGGCACGCGGCGAGATACTCCGGATCAGACGAACTCAGGGCGCCGCCGGCGACCAGGACTCCGAGCGTCACCATGGCGGCGGCCACGGCGCCGGTGAGGGGATGGGATGCGCTGCGATTCATGACGGGTGCCTCCTGGAGGTCGGGGGACCGAGGCTTTCGGCCTGACCTCAGACTCCCGCTGCGGGTGGCGATGAGTTGTCCCCCGAGCGGATCTCGCGGGGGAGTACACCGGTGTCCCCCGATCGGTGGACCCAGATGGCGATCTTCCACGCCGGGATCAGGCGATCAGCGTCCACCACCCCCAGGCGGTCAGCAAGGAGAGCGGCACCCCGACCCCGATCACCGGCGCCACCGGGTCCGGTTCCAGATCGTGTTCCAGGGCGATGATGCTGGGTCATCGGATCTCGACCGGGGCGCGATGGGTCACTCGGGGGCCAATGTCACGGTGTCGCCGTCGTGGTCGTCGGTGCGCAGGTCCGTGCCGGCGGTCAACAGCACCCGCACCGCGAACCCACTTTCCCTCGCCCGTCCCGCGCCGGGCCATCATGCCGGGCCGGCGATGCGCCGGACCTGCCGACGGGCGGATGCGGTGTTTGACCGTCCGGCGGCACAAGCTGTGCAACGATCGCCAGGTGCGCGAAACCTTCAACAACCAGAAGGTACGGGTGATCGTCGCCGACGATCACCCGTTGTTCCGGGATGGCCTGGTGCGAGCGTTGAGCGGCAGCGGCCTGGTGGATGTGTTGGCCGAGGCGCAGGACGGTCCTTCGGCGCTGGCGGCCATCCAGGAACACCAGCCGCAGGTCGCGCTGCTGGATCACCAGATGCCGGGGATGGACGGAGCGCAGGTCGCCGCGGCGGTGCTGCGTGACGAACTGCCGACCCGGGTGCTGCTGGTCTCGGCGAACAACGACGCGGCGATCGTCTACCACGCCCTGCAGCAGGGCGCGGCGGGATTCCTGCCCAAGGAGTCGTCCCGATCGGAGATCGTCAATGCCGTGCTGGACTGCGCCGCCGGCCGCGATGTCGTTGCACCCGCGCTGGCGTCGGGACTGGCTGCCGAGATCCGCCGCCGCGCCGAGCCGACCGGTCCGACGCTGAGCGCCCGGGAGCGTGAGGTGCTCAAGATGATCGCCGCCGGCGGCAGCATCCCGATGATCGCCAAGTCGCTGTTCCTCGCCCCGTCGACGGTGAAGACCCATGTCCAGCGACTGTACGAGAAGCTCGGCGTGGGGGATCGCGCCGCGGCGGTCGCCGAGGCGATGCGCCGGGGAATGCTGGACTAAACCGGCGTGGGGCACCTCGTCCGCCGCGGGCTGGACTTTTTGACCGTCGAGCCGTTGCGGACCCGGTCGGTGCTGCAACTGGTCCTGATCGCGCTGATCGCACTTCTGGTGGAACGCAGCCACGTCGATCACCGGTTCCACGGCGTGTTCAACGCGGTACTGGCCGTCTACGCCGTCGCGGCGATCTGCTGGCTGATCTTCATCCTGACCCGGCCACCCCGCCGGTGGTACGGGTGGGCCTCGACCGCCGTCGACGTCGTCGTCGTCGTCGTGCTGTGTGTGGTGTCCGGTCCGGCGACCATCGCGCTCTACCCGATCTTCTTCCTGCTGCCGATCTCGGTGGCCTTCCTGGACAGTCCGCTCATCACCGGCGCACTGGGCCTGAGCGCGTCATTCGGCTACCTGTTGGCCTGGGCGGTCTATGCCACCCGGGACCAGAAGATGGGTGACGAGATCCCGAGCCTGGTCTACGTCCAGGTGGGCTGTTTGCTGTGGTTCACCGCGGCGATCACCGCGCTGTCGCTCACCCTGGCGCGCCGGCGGACCCGGGTCTTGGCGCTGCTGGAGGTCCGCCGCCGCCTGGTCTCGGAGTCGATGGCCGCCGACGAACGCAGCAACCGGGAACTCTCCGAGCAACTCCACGACGGCCCGCTGCAGAATCTGCTGGCCGCCCGGCTCGATCTCGACGAGTTACGGGAGAGCCCCACCGCGGACGGTTTCGACCGCCTCGATGCGGCGCTGCGGGAGACCGTCTCCGCGCTGCGGACCACGGTCAGCACCCTGCACCCGCAGGTGCTGGCCCAGGTCGGGTTGAGCGCGGCGGTGACCGAGCTCGCGCAGCGCCACGAACAGCGGTGGGGAATCCCGGTGCGTATCGAGGTCGACGAGGTCGGCCAGCCGGCGGGGCGGAGCCTGATCTACCGTGCCGCGAGAGAGCTTCTGACCAACGCGCACAAGCACTCCCGCGCCGGCCACCTCGAGGTCGCGTTGCTCCGGGGCGATCAGGCGACCGTGTTGCGCGTCGCCGACGACGGCATCGGGTTCGACCCGTCGATCCTGGATCGCCGGGTCACCGAGGGCCATATCGGTCTGGCGTCGCTGATCGTCGGCGTCGAGGCGACCGGCGGCGCGATCGACTTCACCCCGGCGCAGGGAGGGGGCACCGTCGTGACGGTCGTCGTACCCGACGAGGCCGAACCGGACGGCCGCTAGTCCACCTGCACGGAGATCGACGGCCATCCGGTGGCGCCGTCGGGTGCGGGCGGACTGACGTCCCCCGTCTGTGGCTCACCGGTGTTATCGGTGGCCCGGGCGGTCAACGTGTGCGATCCCGGGGTGGCCTGCCACTCGTAGGTCCACAACCGCCAGGTGTCATTGGAGTAGCCCGCCCCGAGTGTGGCCGGCTGCCACGGGCCGTCGTCGATGCGGACCTCGACGGCCTTGATCCCCCGGTGCTGGGCCCAGGCCACCCCACCCACGGTGACCGGCCCGGCCGACACCCGGGCACCGGAGCGCGGCACGTCGATCCGCGATCCGGTCTTGATCGGCGCCTGAGCCGACCAGCCGAGGTTGGTCCAGTAGGCCTCCGCCCGGTCGAACCGGGTCAGTTCCAGATCCACGACCCATTTGGTGGCCGAGACGAAGCCGTACAGCCCGGGAACCACCAGCCGCGCCGGGTAGCCGTGTTCGACGGGCAGGGGCACCCCGTTCATCCCGATCGCCAGCAGCGAGTCCCGATCGTCGGTGAGGGCCTGCACCGGAGTGCCCACGGTGAACCCGTCCACCGAGGTGGACAACACCATGTCGGCGTCCGGGCTGACGCCACTGCGCTGCAACAGATCCCGCACCCGGTAGCCGGTCCACATGGCGTTGGAGATCAGGTTGCCGCCGACCGGGTTGGAGACACAGGTCAGCGTGACCGCCCGCTGCAAAACCTCGAACTGCTCCAGATCGGAGAAGGTGTAGGTGATCTCCTTGTCGACCATGCCGTGGATGCGCAACTTCCAGTCCGTCCGGGAGATCTGCGGCACGCTCAGGGCGGTGTCGATCCGGTAGAACTCGTCGTTGGGGGTGATGAAACTCGGCATGCCGGTTCCGGCAGGTTGGGCGTCGGGCGGAACCGGCGGGGCCGGCGACGCGGCTTGCGGTAGCGCGAAGCTGTCGCGGTCCCCGGCCACCGAATGTCGTTGCCGGGTCAGGACGTTGCCCAGCACGCCGCTGAGCGCACCGGCCCCCAGAAAGCCCAGCGTCATCAGGGAGCGCCGTCGGCCGGGTTCGGGGGTGTCGGCCGGGTCGGGTTCACGGATTTTCGCCGAGGTGAGCAGGCGCAGCACCGCGATGCCGCACACCGTTCCCAGTACCGTCGGGATCACGTCGGGGGGACGGGCTCCGGTTCGACTCAGCACCGCCAGGCAGCCCAGGAGCCCGAACACACCGATCGCGATGCTGCCCAACGGGATCCGGGATCGCTCCCAGATCGCGCTCACGGCGGCGACGACGGCGATGACGACGAGCACCATGACGGTCAGGAAGGTCTTGTCGGCGGTGCCGAAGGTCTGGATGGCCCAT
>SYAB01000149.1 GCA_005787665.1 Actinomycetota bacterium | reverse complement strand
CGGCGATCGCCGCGAAGTGGTGGCCGAACAGCACCCGCCGGTCGGTCGGCATGTAGTCGGTGGCGTTCTCGTGAATCTCGGCCGGGGTGGCGTGGTCATCGCGGGGCTGGACGATCTTCATCTCGATCAGCCGGGCATAGAACCGGAACCCGATGACGTAGGTGCAGATCGCCGCGATGACGAACCACACCGCGTTGACGGTCTCGCCCCGGACGAACGCGATCACCGCCCACGCCACCGCGCCCAGCACCGCGATGGCGGCGAACACCAACTTGTGCCGGGTGCTGATCGGCGAGCGGTCGATGACAGCCACCGGAGGAAGGGTGTCGTCGGTGCGGATGTAGGTGATGTCCCCGCGGATCTCCTCGATGCGCTCCATAGTCAGCGATCCTCGCACCCGGCCGGGGCGCGCACAGATCCCCTGCCGATATCCATCGGTTGGGGGATGCGCCCCGGCCTGGGCCGGGCAGACTGGCCGCTGACCAGAGGAGGTGGGCCGATGCCGGTGTGGCGCCTGCGCGACTACCACGACGAAGACCTCGACCAGGCGATCGGCGTCTGGGACCAGAGCCGCGGTCCGGGTTCGGCCGAGCCGGTGTTCAGCGTGGCCGAGGTGATGGCCGCGGCCCGGTCCGGGCAGCCGGCGGTCGTCGCCGAGGTCGGTGACGAGGTGGTCGGCATGGCGGTGGCCCAGACGCAGGGGGAGCGGGCGTGGATCCTGCTGGTGGCGCTGGCCGCCCGGTGGCGTGACCGCGGAATCGGTTCGGCGCTGCTGGCCGACCTGGAGCGGCGGCTGCGCACCCAGGGCGTGCGACGGATCTGCGCGATGATGCCGACCGGGGCGACCGGGGCGGTGGCGCTGGAGAACTCCGGCTACACCCGCCGCGACGGGCTGGTCTACTACGAACTGGTCGAGCACCTCGGCCCGGACCAGGCCAACCTGCTCGAGGAACTGGGCGGGATGATCCTGCCGCCGGGGCTGTGGGGCGACTTGGCGGGCATGGAGCGCGAGAAGCAGATCATCGAACGCCGCATCGTCGATCCGCTGGGCCATCCCGACATCGCCGAACGCTACGGGGTGAGTCCGCCGAAGGCGGTGATCCTGTTCGGGCCACCGGGCACCGGCAAGACCAGCTTCGCCAAGGCGATCGCCTCCCGGCTGGAATGGCCGTTCGTCGAACTGTTCCCGTCGCGGCTGGCGGCTGCCGGCACCGGAGGGCTGGCGTCATCATTACGGGACGCCTTCCACGACCTCGCTGAACTCGATGAACTGGTGTTGTTCATCGACGAGGTGGAGGAGATCGCCACCGCCCGCGCGGGAGCGTCCACCGCCGAACTGGGGGTGACCAACGAACTGCTCAAGCTGATCCCGGCGTTTCGCCAGCACGACAGCCGCCTGTTGGTCTGCGCCACCAACGCCGTGCACTCGCTGGACTCCGCATTCCTGCGGCCCGGCCGTTTCGACTATGTGATCCCGGTCGGCCCGCCGGACCAGCCGGCCCGCCGGGCGGTCTGGGAACGCTACCTCGGTCCGGCCAATGCACACGTGGACGTCGAACGCCTGGTCACCGCCTCGGAATTCTTCACCCCGGCCGATATCGAGTTCGCCGCCCGCAAGGGGGCTCAGGCGGCCTTCGAGCGCGAGATGCGGCACGGCGCCGGCCTGCCGGCCGCGACCGACGATTACCTGACCGCGATCGGGGAGATCAGGCCGACTCTGACCGCGGCGATGCTGGCGGAGTTCGACCGTGGAACGGCCGAGTTTGCGCGGTTGTAGGTGTCAAGTTGTGAATCCGCATACGCGAATGCCGACAGTGATACAAATTGTCCATGGTGGAACCGGCCGAACGCGGATGGACGTTTCTGACCAACCACGCCCATGTCCTGCTGTGCCTGGCCCGCGGCGAGGCGCTGACCGCACGCGAACTCGGACTGCGCATCGGCATCACCGAACGGGCCGTCCAGGTGATCCTGGCCGACCTCACCCGTGGCGGCTACCTCGGCAAGACCAAGCAGGGCCGCCGCAACCTCTACTCGGTCAACGCCGCGGGCCGGCTGCGGCATCCGCTGGAGGCGCACCACACGGTGGGGGAATTGATCTCCGCCCTGGAATAGCCCTGCACTGCCGGAGGGTGCGGCGGGCGCGGTAACGTCCGATGAATGCCCATCGCGCTGACCGACGACCACCGTGAACTCGGTGATGTCGCCCGCTCGTTTCTGACCGCCCAGAAGGCGCGGGGTGCCGCCCGTGCCGCCCTCGATACCGACGACGAGTTCGCGCCGCCGTTCTGGCGGGAACTGGCCGGTCTGGGCTGGCTGGGGCTGCACGTCGAAGAGGCCTACGGGGGCTCCGGATTCGGGCTGCCCGAACTGGTGGTGGTGATCGACGAACTCGGCCGCGCCGTCGCTCCCGGGCCCTTCGTGCCCACCGTCGTGGTCTCCGCGGTGCTCTCCGCGGTCGGGACCGACGCTCAGAAGGCCCGGCTGCTGCCCGGTCTGATCGACGGATCACTCACTGCCGCAGTCGGTTTCGGCGGCAATCTGGAGATCTACGACGATCGGGTCAGTGGTGACGCCGGAGTCGTGCTCGGAGCGGGACGGGCCGATGTGTTGCTGCTCGCAGCCGGCGAGGACATGGTGGTGGTCGGACGCGGCGACGCGGGCGTCACCGTGGCCACGCCGGGCAGTCTGGACCGCACCCGCCGATCCGGACGGGTTTCCTTGTCCGACGCCGTCATCGGCGACAACTTACTGCCCGGGGCGCGCGAGGCCGCCCTGGCGCGCACCCGCACCCTGTTCGCCGCCGAAGCGGTCGGCGGAGCGTCGGATTGCGTCGAGTCCGCCGTCGACTACGCGAAGGTGCGCGAGCAGTTCGGCCGCACCATCGCCACCTTTCAGGCCGTCAAGCACCACTGCGCCGACATGTTGGTGGCCGCCGAGTCGGCCGTGGCCTGCGTCTGGGACGCCGCCCGCGCGGCGGGCGCGGACAGCGAGGACGAATTCCGGTTGGCCGCCGCCGCGGCCGCCGCGCTGGCCCTGCCGGCCTATGTCCGCAACGCCGAACTGAACATCCAGGTGCACGGGGGTATCGGCTTCACCTGGGAGCACGACGCGCATCTGCACCTGCGCCGCGCGCTGAGTGTCAACGCGATCCTCGGCGGCGACGCAGCGGCGACCGAGCTCTTCGATCTGACCGCCGCGGGCATCAGTCGGGCCAACAGCCTGGACCTGCCGGCCGAGGCCGACGCGATGCGCGCCGAAATCCGCGCCGAGGCGCAGCGGATCGCCGGCATGGACGCCGGTGACCAACTCGACGAACTCATCGCCACCGGCTACGTCATGCCGCACTGGCCCCGGCCGTGGGGCCGCGGGGCGGGGGCGGTGGAACAGCTGCTGGTCGAGGAGGAGTTCGCCGCGGCCGGTGTCAGCCGCCCCGACTACGGCATCACCGGCTGGGTGATCCTCACCCTCATCCAGCACGGCACACCCTCCCAGATCGAACGTTTCGTGGAGAAGGCGCTGCGCAAGGAGGAGATCTGGTGCCAGCTGTTCTCCGAGCCGTCGGCCGGATCGGACGCGGCCGCGGTCAAGACCCGGGCGACCCGGGTGGAGGGTGGCTGGACGATCAGCGGCCAGAAGGTCTGGACCAGCGGCGCCCACTATGCGCGGCGTGGTTTGGCGACGGTACGCACCGACTTCGACGTCCCCAAGCACGCGGGGATCACCATGGTGATCGTCGATATGAAGGCCCCCGGCGTGGACGTGCGCCCGCTGCGCCAGATCACCGGCGGGTCGGAGTTCAACGAAGTGTTCTTCAATGACGTGTTCATCCCCGACGAGGACGTGGTCGGCGAGCCCAACTCCGGCTGGACCGTCGCCCGGGCGACGCTGGGCAACGAGCGGGTGAGCATCGGTGGGGGCGCCGGCGGCATCGCGCCGGCCTCGGCCTGGCTGGTACACCTCGCCCAGGCCCACGGCGAGCGGCTGGCGGGGGCCGCGGCGAGGGTCGGCCGGTTCCTCGCCGACGACCACGCGCTGCGGTTGCTCAACCTGCGCCGGGCCGCACGCAGCATCGAGGGTGCCGGGCCGGGTCCGGAGGGCAACATCACCAAACTCAAACTTGCCGAGCACTTTCAGGAACAGGGTGCGATCGCGGCCGCACTGGTCGGCCCGGAGCTGGCACTGGAGGGCGGGGAGGGCGCGCTGGCGGCGCGGGCGGCGATGGGTGCCCGCGGGATGGCGATCGCGGGCGGAACCTCCGAGGTGGCGCGCAACCAGATCGCCGAGCGGATCCTGGGCATGCCGCGCGACCCGCTGATCACATGAGAGTGGCTTAGGGTAAGCCCCGTGTCCGCCGTCCAGATCACCGTCCGCGGGTCCCACTCGGTGCGGGTGCCCCCGGAGCAGGCGACGGTCCACGCCGCCTTGACCGGTGAAGGCGAGGCCGCCGAACCGGTGTTCCGGTCGGTGGCGGCCGGGCTGGCCCAGATCAGCGCCTCGCTTGAATCCCGACATGACGGCGACCGCGGCCCGGTCCTGCGGTATGCGGTCGACCAGGTGCGGATGGGATCGCACCGGCCGTTCCATCCCGATGGCACATCGTCGCCGACGGTGCACACCGCCACGGTCTCGATCACGGCGACGTTCGCCGACTTCGACGAACTGGCCGACTGGGTCGGTCTGTGCGCGCGGGTCGACGGATTCGGGATCTCCTACATCGACTGGGCCCTGACTGACGCCCGCCGGCTCAAGGTCGAACGCAAGACCCGGCAGAAAGCCGTTCGCGACGCCGCCCGCCGGGCACAGGACTACGCCGATGCCCTCGACCTGGGCCCGGTGCAGGTGCGCGCGGTGAGCGATCCCGGCGGTCCGATCGCCCGCAAGGTGATGATGGCCAGTGCCACGGCCGCGGTGGACTCCGGCGAGTTCGCCCTGCGGCCCGACGATGTCGAGATCGCCGCCGAGGTCGAAGCGGTCTTCACCGTTCGGCCCCGATGACGACCGGCGCGACCACGAAGCCCTGGGTGCGCACGGTCGGGCTGTTCGTCGTGGTGTTCCTCGGCTACGTCGCCGGGGCGATGCTGTCCCTGAAGGCCTTCGGTGCCTCCGAACTCGGGCCGGCGTTCTTCCCGCCGGCCGGGATCACCGTCGCGGCGATGCTGATGACCCGCCGCGGCCAGTGGCCTGCGGTCATCGCGGCCATCGTTCTCGCCGAGGGTCTGGTCGACGTGGTCGCCGGATACGACCCGCTGGCGATCGCGGGCTACGTGCTGGCGAACTCGGTGGAACCCCTCGTCGGCGCCGCCCTGGTGCTGGCGTGGTGCAAGGCCGTACCCGATCTTCGCCGTCGCCGTGATCTGGTGCTGTTCGTCCTGGGTGCCTGCGTGGCCGGACCCCTGGTCGGCGGGCTGATCGGCGGGGCGACGGTGGCCTGGCATCTCGGGGCCTGGTGGCCCGGGGCCGCGCTGCGCTGGTTCGCCAGTGACGGTATCGGGGTGCTGGTGGTGGCCGCGCCGATCCTGCTGTGGCCCAGGGAGTCTCACCTGCTCCGGGAGCGCCCCCTGGAGGCGGTCGGGATTCTTGGCACCACCTCGGCCCTGTCGTGGCTGTCGATCTGGACCGGATTGCAGCCGTCGCTGTTGATCCTGCCGGTGCTTGCCTGGGCGGCCTTGCGGCTGGGGGTGCTCGGCGCCGCGCTGGCCGGCGCCGGGGCGGCGTTCGCGGCCAATGCGCGCGCTGCCTCCGGGTTGAGCCTGTTCGCCGATATGGAACTGTCCAAGTCCGGCCGGCTGGCGTTGATCCAGCTACTCATCGCGGTCAACGTGCTGCTGGCCATGCTGATCGCCCAGGAGGCCGCGGCCCGCAGGGACGCGGCCCGTGAGCGCGCGCTCGAACGGCAGGAACGCCAACGCCTGCAAGCCCTGGCGCGGGTGGCCCAGCGGTTGTCCGGGGCGTTGACTCCGCAGGAGATCGGCCAGGTCCTGGAGGACCAGCTGGTCACCGATCTTCAGGCCGCCGGCGTCAAACTCGGCCTGCTGACCCCCGACGCGACCATGCTGGAGTGGGCGGCGCTGGCCGGTTATGGGCCGTCGGTGGCCGCCGAACTCGGGCGGGGTATCGCGCTGAGGGAACCCTGCGTCGCCACCGATGTGGCCGGCTCCGGCCAGCCTGTGCTGATCCGCACGGCCGACATCTACGAGCAGCGCTACGGGCCGGCCGGCCGCCGACTGCGCGAGGGGGGAATCAGTTCGGTGGCGGGCTGGCCGCTGAGCATGGACGGCCGAACCATCGGTGCGTTGGTGCTGAGCTGGTCGAACCCGCAACCCCTCAACGAGGCGCAGCAGGCCTACCTCTCGGCGGTCGCCACCATGGTGGGGCAGGCACTGGCCCGGGCGAAGTCCTATGCCGACGAGCATGCGCGTGCCAGGGTGCTGCACACCGCGGCCCACCCGGTGGCCCATATCGACGTCGCCGGGCTGGACTACGGCGCGCTGTACCGGCCGGCCGACGACGCCAACGGGCTCGGCGGGGACTGGTACAGCGTGATGCCGCTGCCGACCGGCCGCACCTATCTGGCCGTCGGCGACGTGATCGGTCACGGCCTGATGGCGGTGGAGGACATGGCCCAGCTGCGCAGCACCGGAAACGCCTACGCCTACCAGGGCCTATCTCCCGCACGTCTGCTCGCCGAACTCAGCCGTTTCGCCGGATTCCAGATTCGCGGCGAGTTCGCCACGAACTTCGTCGCGGTGTTCGATCCCGCCGAGGGTTCGCTGACCTACAGTTCGGCCGGACACCCCCCGGCCCTGCTGCGGCGGGCCGCGACCGGCGAGGTGGTGCGGCTCTCCGGACGTGGCGGGCCGGTGCTGGGCCCGTTCGAGGACGCCGTCTACACCGAGGAGAGCGTTCCCGTCGGCCCGGGGGACGTGGTGGTGATGTACACCGACGGTCTGGTCGAACACTACGACGAGCACGTCGAGGCGGGCATCGCCCATCTCGAGCAGGTGATCGGCGGCTGGCCGCCGGAAGCGTTGCTGGACTGCGAGGCGCTGGCCGAGGACGTCGCCCCGTCGCCCCACGCCGACGACCTCTGCCTGCTCGTCGCGCGCTTCCGTTGACGCCGGTGCCGATAGGCTGAGGCGATGAGCCCAGGCGGGTTGAGGGGCGACGACGGCGCTGACGAGATCACCGTGACGGCTCCGGACTACCGAACCGATGCCCTTCGGGTCTTCGCCGTGGTGTTCGTGGTGTTCTCGGCCGGTGCGGTGCTTTCCTGGTCATCCTTCGGCTCCTCGGAGGGACCGGCCTTCTTCTACCCCTCGGCCGGGGTGACGGTAGCGACGATGATGCTGACCCGGCGCAGCCTGTGGCCGGCGGTCGCGGCGGCCATCGTCGCCGGCGAGATGCTGGTGGACCTCTCCTTCGGCAACGTGGCGTCGATGGCGGCCGGCTATGCGGTGGCCAACGTGGTCGAGCCTTTGGTGGGCGCGTCGCTGGCACTCGCCTGGTGTGGCGGTCGGCCCGATCTGCGCAAACGCAGCGATTTCGCCGCTTTCCTCATCGGTCCCTGCCTGATCGGACCGCTGTTCGGCGCCCTGGTCGGCGGGACGGTCAACTCGGTGCACGACGAGAGCGGATGGCTGACCGCGGTGCTGAGCTGGTGGGCCGGCGACGCACTGGGGGTGCTGGTGGTGGCGGCCCCGATCATGTTGTGGGCCAACCAGTCCTATGTCGTCCGTGAGCGCCCGTGGGAGACCGCCGCCGTCCTCGCGATCACCGGCGGGCTGTCCGTCGCCGCGTTCTGGGCCGAGGCTCCGCCGTCGCTGCTGATGCTGCCGGTGCTGGCCTGGGCGGCCCTGCGACTGGACATGCTCGGTGCGGCACTGGCCGGCGCGGTGGCGGCGTTCTTGGCCAACATCATGGCGACCCGGGACCGCGGACTGTTCAGCAACATGGACATCTCGCTGACGGCGCGGGTCGCGCTGATCCAGGCGTTCATCGCGGTCATCGTCGTCGTGGCCATGCTGATCGCCCAGGAAGCCGCCGGCCGGTTGAGCGCGGTGCGCGAGCGGGAGACCGAGCGCCGGGAGCGCATGCGACTGGAGACGTTGTCGGGTCTGGCTCAGCAGCTGTCGGCCGCGCTGAGCCCGGCCGACATCGGCAGGGCACTGGAGGAGCACGTACTCAACGATGCGGGTGCCACCGCGCTGACCCTGGGCCTGCTCGGGTCCGACGGCCACACGCTGGAGTGGGTCGCGATGTCGGGATATCCGGCCGAGGTTCGCGACAAGTTCGGCGGCGGCGTCCCGCTGGGTGAGCCGTCCGTGGCTACCGAAGCGGTGCGCTCCGGTCGGCTCATCGTGGTTCCGACCAGCTCCGATTACGCCGCGCGCTACCCCGACAACGTGCACTGGTCGAGGCTCAGCGGCGCCGAGTCGACAGTGGGTGCGCCACTGACCTCCGGCGGGAAGCCCGTCGGGGTGCTGTTGCTGGTGTGGTCGGATCCCCAGCCGCTCGACGACGCCCAGCGGGCGTACATCTCCGCCCTGGCCACCATGGTCAGCCAGGCTCTGGTGCGCGCCCGGGTGTACTCCGACGAACACGCCCGGGCAGCGGTGCTGCAGTCGGCCGTCTTGCCGCATCGTCCCGCCGAGTCCTCCGGACTCGACGTCTGCGTGACCTACGAGCCCGCCGACGTGGCGCAGGGACTCGGCGGCGACTGGTACGACGTGATGGCGCTGCCCGGCGGGCGCACCTACCTCGCCGTCGGCGACGTGGTCGGACACGGATTACCGGCCGTCGAGGATATGGCGCAGTTGCGCAGCGCGGGAAGGGCTTTGGCCCACCAGGGCCTCTCGCCCGCCGCGCTGCTCGCCGAACTGAACGGATTCACCCGCCATGCCAGCCAGGGCAAGTTCGCCACCATGGCGGTGGTGATCTTCGATCCCGCCGACGGCTTGCTGGTCTACTGCGCGGCCGGGCACCCGCCGCCGTTCCTGCGCCGGTCGGCCACCGGTGCGGTCACCAGACTCTCCGGTGCGGGCGGCCCGGTTCTCGGACCGGTACCGCGGGCCGCCTACACCGAGGACACCGTGCGCGTCGACGCCGGAGACATCGTGGTGATGTACACCGACGGTCTGGTCGAGCGCCGCGGCAGGGATATCGAAACCGGGATGTCGGCCGCCGAGCAGATGATCGCCGCGTGGGATCCCGACCTGACGGTCTGCACGTGCTGCGAGGCGTTACAGGAGTCGCTCGCGCCGCGGCCGCGCGACGATGACGTCTGCGTCGTCGCGGTGCGCTTCACCGCTGCCACGCCGAGTGTGGGGACCTCGGGCTCAGCGGGCTGAGGCGAAGGCGCGCAGCCAGTCGAACCACGCGTCCATACCCTCGCCGGTGCGGGCGCTGAGGGCCAGGATGGTCGCAGTCGGGTTGACCTGACGCACCCGGGCGGCATAGGTCTCGACATCGGCGTCGAGATAGGGGACCAGGTCGATCTTGTTGAGGAGCACCACGTCGACGGTGCGGAACATCACCGGGTACTTCAGTGGTTTGTCCTCGCCCTCGGTCACCGAGTACACCATCGCCTTGGCGTGCTCACCGACGTCGAACTCGGCGGGGCACACCAGGTTCCCGACGTTCTCGATGACCACCAGATCCAGGGCCGGCAGGTCCAGGCCGGTCAGCGCGCGGTGCACCATCGGTGCGTCGAGATGGCATTCGCCGCCGAAGCCGTTGTCGGTGTTGAGCAAGGAGATCTGCGCGCCGCGTCCGCCCAGTCTGGCGGCGTCCAGATCGGTGGCGATATCGCCCTCGACGATCCCGATGGCGAACTCCCCGGCCAATGCGTCCAGGGTCGCCCCCAGGATCGTGGTCTTCCCCGAGCCCGGCGAGCTCATCAGGTTCAGGGCGCGAATCCCGTTGGCGTCGAAAGTGTTCCGGTTGACCGCGGCACGGTTGTCGTTCTCGGCGAAGATCGCCTCGAGGACCTCGATGCGCTGGCCGCCGGTGCCATACCCACTGTGGTCGCCGTGGTCGTGGGTGTGCCCGTGCCCGGCGTCGCCGTCATCGTGGCTGTGCTCGGTACCGTCGTCGTGACGGTGAAATCGACCCATCGAGTCCGACCCTTTCGCTACGTCACGTCCACGGAGGTCACCAGGAACTCCTCGCCGCGCACCACGGCGACATCACCGCTGTCGCAGTGCGGACAGCAGACCGAGAACCGGGAGGTGATCGGCGAGTGCTGTCCACAGCCGCGGCAGCTCACCTCGGCGCCGACGAGTTCGAGTTCCAGTTCCGCGCCGGGCATGTCCTCGTGGTCCCGAACGAGTGTCCAGCAGAACGACAGCGTCTCGGGTACCACCTGGCGCAGCGCCCCGACCTGTACCCGCACGACGTCGACGCGCCGGCCGGCGGCATGGGGTTTGACCACCCCGGCGATGGCCCGGCACAGCGACAACTCATGCATCGACAGCACCCTACGACTAGCGTATTCACCGTGGTTGTGCGGGTTCGCCTCGACATCACCGGGGTGGTGCAGGGCGTCGGATTCCGGCCCGCCGTGGCGCGGATCGCCGCCGCGCACCGCCTCGTCGGCTGGGTCTACAACGATTCCGGGTCGGTGCACTGCGAACTGCAGGGCCGGGCCGGTGCGATCGATGCGGCGGTGGCCGAGTTGCGGACGTCCCCGCCGCCGATGGCGCGGATCGAGACCCTTCGGGTGCGGGCCGTGCAGCCCGGTGCCGACACGGGGTTCCACATCATCGACAGCCAGGCCGATGACGGTTCTCGGACCCTGGTGCCCCCGGACATCGCGGCCTGCGAGGACTGTCTGCGCGAGATGCGGGACCCGGCCGACCGGCGCTACCGGCACCCCTTCATCACCTGCACCAACTGCGGACCGCGCTACACCGTCATCACCGACCTGCCCTACGACCGCCCCGCCACCACCATGGCCGGATTCCCGATGTGCGCGGCGTGTGCGGCGGAGTACCGCGACCCCGGCGATCGGCGCTACCACGCCCAGACCATCGCCTGCGCGGACTGCGGTCCGCGGTTGTCCTGGCGATCCGGTGACGTGGGGCCCCCGCAGGCCGATGATCCGGTCGGTGCGGCGGCCGCCGCCTTACTGGCCGGCCGGATCGTCGCGATCAAGGGCATCGGCGGCTACCACCTGGCCTGCCGGGCCGACGACGGCGCCGCGGTGTCGGAGTTGCGCGACCGCAAGACCCGGCCCGCCAAACCGTTCGCGGTGATGGTCGCCGATCTCAAGGCCGCCCGCCGGGTCGCCGAGATCGACGAGGCCGCCGCGGCCGCGCTGAGCGCGCCGTCGGCGCCGATCGTCCTGGTGGCCCGCCGGGACGGGGCGGTGAGCGAGGCGGTGGCGCCTGGGCTGGCCGACCTCGGGGTCATGCTGGCGTACTCACCGGTCCACCACCAGCTCTTCGACCTGCTCGGCGATGTGCCGCTGGTGATGACCTCGGCCAACCAGGGCGGCTCACCGATCGTCTTCCGCGACGAGGACCTCGGGTGGATCGACGGCCTGGCCGATGCGGTCCTCGGCCACGACCGGCCGATCCACGTGCCGTGCGAGGACTCGGTGATCACCCTCGACGACGAGGGCGGTGAGGTGCCGCTGCGGCGCTCCCGCGGCTACGCGCCGCTGCCGGTGTCGGTCGCGATCCCCGGGGCGGAGGTGGTGCTGGCCACCGGTGGTGATCTCAAGACCACCTTCTGCCTGATGGCCGGAGCCACCGACGGGCGGCGCCACGCGCATCTCTCGTCGCACCTCGGTGACATGGCCGATGTCCGAACCCAGTCCTGCTTCACCGCAGCCGTGGACCATCTGGCCTTCATGACCGGCCAGCACCCGGAGGTGATCGCCTGCGACATGCACCCCGGCTATGCCACCACGGCCTGGGCCCGGCGTAGCGCCGCCGGCGGGCCGGTGCTGGCCGTCCAGCACCACGCTGCCCCCATGGTGCTGGCCGTCCAGCACCACGCTGCCCCCATGGTGCTAGCCGTCCAGCACCATCATGCCCACGCGGTGTCGTTGCTGGCCGACCACGGGCGCCTGGGCACCCCGATCATCGCCGTCACCTACGACGGCACCGGATACGGCACCGACGGATCCATCTGGGGCGGTGAACTGCTGGCGATGACCGACCCGGCGGTGTTCACCCGGGTCGGGCATCTCGCGCCGTTCGCCCTGCCCGGGGGAGAGGGGGCGGTGCGCCAGCCCGCCCGCATCGCGCTGGACCTGCTGGCGCGGGCGGGCATCGACTGGACGCCGGATCTGCCTCCGGTGGCCGCGGTCGGCGAGGCCGGGCTGAGCGTGCTGGCCCAGCAGATCCCGCGCGGGACGGGTTGCGTGCCGACGACCAGCATGGGCCGGTTGTTCGACGCGGTCGCCAGCCTGCTCGGCGTGTGCCAGCAGGTCAGCTACGAGGGGCAGGCTGCGGTCGAACTCGAGCATCTGGCCCGCCGCGGCCGCCCGGCGCTCGTGGAGTTCGCGCTGGGGGAGGCCGTGATGGATCCGGTCCCGGTGATCGCCGGACTCGTCGAGGGGTTGCGGGCCGGGGCCGACCGGGCCGATCTGGCGGCCGGATTCCACCACGCGGTGATCCAGGCGACCGCCGCGGCGGCGGCGCGCTGCGCCGAGGCGGCGGGCATCTCGGCCATCGGCCTGACCGGCGGGGTGTTCGCCAATCGCATACTGCTGCAGGGCCTTCGCCGAACTCTGACCAACGGCGGCTACGAGGTGCTCACACACCGTATCGTTCCCTGTAACGACGGCGGTCTCGCGCTCGGCCAGGCGACGGTCGCGGCGATGTCGGTGCTCGGCGAAAGGAGCGGCGTATGTGCCTCGGAATCCCCGGCAGGGTGATCGAGATCTGGGACGAGACCGGAACCCGGATGTCGACGGTCGACTTCGGCGGCACCACCAAGACGGTCTGTCTTGCCTACCTGCCCGACATGGAGATCGGCGAGTACACCATCGTCCACGCCGGCTTCGCCATCACCCGTCTCGACGAGGCGTCTGCCAACGAAACCCTGCAGATGTTCGCCGACCTCGGGATCCTCGAGGAGGAACTGGGGGCATGAGATGAGATACCTCGACGAGTTCCGCGATCCGGTCGCCGCCAAGACGCTGGTCGACGCCATCCGCCGCACCGCCAGCAGGCCCTGGACCGTCATGGAGGTCTGCGGCGGACAGACCCACTCGATCATCCGCAACGGTATCG